>JAFDXA010000392.1 GCA_018268185.1 Bacteroidota bacterium | reverse complement strand
CCGGCAATACAACATCTGCGGATCCGATAACATTCAGTCAATGTACATCTTCCACCGGCACAACCGGTACGGGTACTACTTTCACTGTGAGCTTTCCTCAAACTGGCGACTATGATATTCAATATATCGTAGGAACTGCTACCGGTTGTCGTGATACAGCTTCTTACAGCGTTACGGTGAATCCTGCTCCTGATGTTGTACAACCTGCAGACCAGGCTCTTTGCGAAGGCACAGCCACTACAGCTGTAAACTTTACAAGTTCTGTGGCCGGAACTACTTATCACTGGACAAACAACAATACACTGATCGGCCTGGCGTCAGGTGGCAATGGAAATATTCCTTCATTTACTGCAGTGAACAATACTGCTGCTCCTATTGTTGCCACGATCACGGTTACGCCAACAGCGCCGGGCAACTGTACTGGTTATCCAAAAACATTTACCATTACAGTTAATCCCACTGCGGATGTAAATCAACCCGCCAACCAGGCATTGTGTGCAAACACTGCAACTGCTGCTATCACGTTCAGTGGATCGGTAGCGGGCACTGTTTACAACTGGACAAACAGCAATACTTCTATTGGCCTCGCTGCCAGTGGTACCGGAAATATTCCTTCATTCACTGCTGAAAATAATAAAACCTCCCCGGTACGTGCAACCATCACAGTTACTCCTGTTATGGGAAGATGTACGGGAACTCCCAAAACATTTACCATTACGGTAAACCCGGTTGCAGAAGTTGATCAGCCTGCTGACCAATCTGTGTGCAGCGGCGGTACTATTGCGGCCATTCATTTTTCCGGCAATGTTCCGGGAGTTGTTTATTCATGGACGAATAACAACAGTTCTATCGGACTTGCAACTTCCGGTACCGGAGATATTGCATCCTTCAATGCAATAAATAATACCGGCGCTCCCATAACGGCCACGATAACGGTTTCCGTTTCAGGAACTAGCTGCAGCGGCGCTCCAAAAATATTCCAGGTTACGGTTAATCCAACTCCGGCATTGAATCAGCCATCAAACGAAGTTGTTTGTGATAATGCAACAGTTCCGTCGATCGTATTCACTGGATCGGTTGCAGGCACTGTTTACAACTGGACAAACAGCAATACTTCTATTGGCCTTGCCGCCAGTGGTACCGGAAATATTCCTTCATTCACTGCTGAAAATAATTCAACTTCCCCGGTAAGTGCAACCATCACAGTTACTCCTGTAATGGGAAGATGTACAGGAACACTCAAAACATTTACCATTACCGTAAACCCGGTTGCAGAAGTTGATCAGCCTGCTGACCAATCTGTGTGCAGCGGCGGTACTGTTGCGGCCATTCATTTTTCCGGCAACGTTCCGGGAGTTGTTTATTCATGGGCGAACAACAACAGTTCTATCGGATTTGCAGCTTCCGGTACCGGAGATATTGCATCATTCAATGCAATAAATAATACCGGTGCTCCAATAACAGCCACAATAACAGTTTCCGTTTCGGGAACTACCTGCAGTGGAGCTCCAAAAACATTCCAGGTTACGGTTAATCCAACTCCGGCATTGAATCAGCCATCAGACGAAGTTGTTTGTGATAATGCAACAGTTCCAACAATCGTATTCACCGGATCGGTTGCCGGCACTGTTTACAACTGGACCAACAGCAATACTTCTATTGGACTCGCAGCTTCCGGTATTGGAGATATAGCTTCATTCACAGCTATAAATAACAGCAATGCACCAGTTACAGCTGTTATTACTGTTACACCAGTTATCGGTTCTTGTAACGGCACTCCAAAAACATTCAGCATTACTGTAAATCCTGTTGCTGATGTGAACCAGCCTACAAACCAGGTAATATGCAGTGGCAATTCATTTGCCGATATACATTTTTCGGGATCTGTTCCAGGAACAATTTATAACTGGACGAACGACAACCCTGCTATCGGCCTGGCTGCCAGTGGCACAGGTGATATCACTTCATTTACCGCAACCAACAATACCGGAGCGCCTGTTACTGCAACGATCACGGTTAGTGTATCGGGCAGCATTTGTTATGGAGCTTCAAAAACATTCCAGCTTACGGTTAACCCTACCCCATCTGTTAACCAGCCAGCGGATATATCGGTGTGTAACAACAGTACAATTCCTGCAATACAATTCGACGGACCGGTGGCAGCCACAGATTATTCCTGGACGAACAACAACACGTCTATTGGCCTCGCCGCTTCCGGCACAGGAAATATAGGAATCTTTACAGCCACCAATAATGGAAGTGTTCCTGCAACTGCTACCATTACCGTTTCTGCTACCGCATACGGATGTAATGCTGTTCCGAAAACGTTTACGATTACAGTAAACCCGGTTCCTGACGTAGATCAACCAACCGACCAGGCATTGTGCAATGGCGTAAACACTACAGCTATTCATTTTGACGGAACGGTTAACAATACAGTTTACAGCTGGACAAACAGCAACACGTCTATCGGCCTGGCTGCTTCCGGCACAGGAGATATTCCAGCCTTCACAGCTATCAATACATCTGCAACAGCCGTTACAGCAACCATTACTGTTACACCATCAGCCTATGGTTGTACAGGTCAGCCAAAAACATTTGACATCATTGTTAATCCAAATGCGGATATGAACCAGCCGGCCGACCAGGTTCTTTGTAAGAATGCAACCAGTTCGCCAATCGTATTTACCGGCCCTATGACAGGCGCCATTTATAACTGGGCGAACAGCAACACTGGTATTGGTCTTGCAGCAAATGGCACCGGTGATATTCCATCATTTACGGCCATCAACAATACTACGCAACCCATCACCGCTACTATAACCGTTACTGCGAATGCAGGCGGTTGTGCAAGCCCTGTAAAAATATTCACGATCACTGTTAACCCTGCACCACAGGTTACACAGCCTTCTGATCTTACCTTGTGCAATGGTTCTCAAACACAACTCATACATTTCCCTTCTTCAGTGAACGGAGCTTCAATAAGCTGGACCAACGACAATACATCCATTGGCCTGCCAGCTTCAGGAAGCGGCGATATCATGCCATTTACGGTGAACAACAATGCAGATACCACGGCAGTAGCTACCATCACTGCAACAGCAACTGATAACGGTTGTACCGGAAGTCCTGTTTCTGTTACTATTTCAGTTAAGCCATCACCTGAAGTTGATCAGCCTGCAGACCAATCTGTTTGTAACGGAGCCAGTACAGCGATCATCAGTTTCAGCAGCCCGGTTAATGGAGCAACATTCAGCTGGACCAACAGCAATACATCTATTGGGCTTGCAGCAAGTGGCTCAGGCGATATAGCTCCTTTTGTAACCATCAACACCGGAAATACAACGGAAACTGCAATCATTACAGTTGTGGCACATGCCAATGGTTGTGATGGACCTTCAAAAACTTTCAACATCAATGTAAACCCGTCTGCAGGTATAGATCAGCCGGCCAACCTGGCTTTGTGTAACGGAGCTTCATCAACAGCGATAAACTTCACAGGCGCTGTTGCCAACACTACTTATACCTGGACAAACAGTAATCCTGCTATCGGCCTGGCGGCTTCAGGCATCGGAAACATTCCCGTATTCACTGCAACCAATGCCGGCAATACAGCAGCAACTGCTACCATTACAGTATCTGCTTCTTCAGCCAGTGGTTGTGCGGCTCCGGTAAAAACATTCACTATTTCTGTTAAGCCTACACCAACTGTTAATCGCCCCGGCGACCAAACAGTTTGTAAAGGATTCAATGTTTCTGCAATCAACTTTACCGGGCCGGTAAGTGGAACGGTTTACAACTGGGTAAACAACAATACTTCAATTGGCCTGGCTGCGAATGGTACAGGAAATATTCCATCCTTCGTTGGAGCCAATAATGGAACAACCCCGGAAGTTGCAACTATTACAGTTACACCAACTGCGAATGGTTGCCCGGGTCCGGATAAAATTGTAACAATTATCGTTAAGCCTTTGCCATCCATACTTCAGCCTGGCAACCAGGCATTGTGTAATGGAAGCATTACGGCACCTATCACTTTCACAAGTTCTATTTCAGGTTCTACCATTACCTGGACGAACAATACACCTTCCATCGGCCTTGCTGCCAGTGGAACAGGTGATATAGCTGCTTTCCCGGCAGTGAATAATAATGATACCACTGTAACAGCCCTGATACAGGTGATCGCTTCTGTTAATGGATGTATCGGCATTGCCAAGAGTGCTACCATAACAGTTAACCCGACACCTGATGTAGATGCAGGGACAGACAGGAATGTTTGCCAGGGAAGTACAACACAACTGAATGCCTCGGGTGCTGCACAATTTTCGTGGAGCCCGTCAAATGGTTTAAGTTGTAACAACTGTGCCAACCCGGTTGCCAATGTGAGTGATTCGGCAAGCTACATAGTACAGGGTACAAGCGGCGCAGGTTGTATTGCTTATGATACAGTTTCTTTAAGAGTGATCAAGCCTTTCCGCATGCGTGTAGGACCAGGCGATACATTGTGTGTTGGTGAGTCAACGCATTTACAGGCAATGCTGGCAAATACCTACAGTTGGTCTCCTGCCAATGGTTTGAATGCAACCAATATCGCAGAGCCAACTGCTACGCCGCAAACCACTACCCTTTACCAGGTTGTTGGTTATGATGCATACCATTGCTTTACCGACACAGCTCATATTTTAGTGAATGTTGGTCCGAAACCAACCGTAGAGATCGGCGCTGATGTGAATGCATCAACAGGAACGGTGATGACCTTCCACCCGGTTACCAGCAATGGACCAATCGTTAGTTATACATGGACGCCTGCTACCGGGTTAAGTTGCAGCGATTGTGCAACGCCAACAACTACTTTGGCCAACAATATTGAATACACAGTTACAGTAAGGAACGCATACGGTTGTGTAGCAACCGATCACATGCGTGTAAGAACCTTCTG
>JAFDXA010000391.1 GCA_018268185.1 Bacteroidota bacterium | reverse complement strand
CAAGTGCTGAAGCCTGGTCATTTGACCCAATTACCGGACCATACACCTATTCATGGTCGCCCGGTACTTTCCTGAGCAGCACAACCATCAGCAATCCTATGGCCAATGCAGTAACCTCTTCTACCAGTTATACTGTAACAGTTACAGCAACATCAACCGGATGTTCTGCTACTGCCGGTACATCGGTAGCAGTGTCGGCGCCACTCTCCGGAACTTATACGGTTGGTACATCGGGTAACTACCCAACATTAACTGCAGCAGTGAACGCCTACAATACAGCATGTCTCACAGGACCGGTAACGTTTTCACTGATCAGTGCAACGTACAGTGGCAGTGAAACATTCCCGATAACTATCAATGACAATGCTTCAGCAAGTTCAACAAATACGTTAACCATCAAACCGGCAACAGGTGTTAATGCGACCATCAGTGGAAGTAATGCTACTGCAATTCTGAGGCTCAACGGCGCAAAATATGTTACCATCGATGGTTCAAATACGGCTGGTGGACTTACAAGAAATCTAACAATAACAAATACAAACGGCGGTACCAGCAGTACGGTGGTATGGCTGAACAGTGTGAATGCTTCTACAGCTGCTACCAACAATACGGTAAAGAGCTGTACGCTTACAGGTAACTCCAGTACTTCTACATTGGGAGCGATTGTGTCCAGCGGCTCCACTGTAGGTGCAACCGCAGAATCAGCAAACAGCAACAATACTTATTTCAATAACCTGATCTCTAAAGCAATGATCGGTATTGGTCTTGTTGGACCTTCAGGTAATGAGAGCAATAACGTGATCGATAGCAATTTCATCGGTTCAACAGTTGCTGCAAGCAAGATGGGGTCAGGTGGTATCAGGATCGCTCAGCAGGCAAGTTGCCAGGTGATTGATAATACAATAGCGGGCGCTACCAGTGGTACTACATCGGTTATAACAACCGGTATCGGGCTCTCCGGTACAGCAAACGGAATAACCATCAGTGGTAATAAAATCAGTGATATCAAACATACTACCGACGGATGTAATGGTATTTATCTCGGATCATCAACCACGGCAGCTAATGTAAATGTTTATAACAATTTCATTTTTGATATTGCCGGAAAAGGCAGAAACCAACGTGATGCAGAAGATAATGGTTATGGCATCATGATCGATAATGGTGGTGGTTATAATGTTTATTACAACACTGTAAATATTAATACTGCGCAATCCAGCAACGGTAACCCGGCCTGTATCAATATAGGTTCAGGAGTTTCTACTGCTTCATCTGTTAATATCAAGAATAATATTTTCTCTATTAACCAATCGGGTGGTGGGCAACACTATTCTATCCTTTGTACAGCCGCAACATCTGTGTTTGGAACAATAGACTACAATGATTACTACACATCCGGAGCAAACCTTGCCTATGTAGGAGGAAGCAGCAGGGCAACTTTGGCATTGCTGCAAACAGGATTTGGTCAGAATACCAACTCTATCAATGTTAATCCAACTTACATCAGCGCCACAGATTATCATATTGATGCTACCAATGCCGGTAATATCACCAATCTTAAGAATAAAGGAAATGCGATAACCGGCTTTACAACCGACTACGATGCAACAACACGTAATGGTTTAACGCCTGATATGGGTGCAGATGAGTGGGTTGATGCAAACTATGGTTCATGGGTAGGTAAAACTTCTACATCATGGACAGATGCTACCAACTGGGAAGCAAACTATGTTCCTGATCAAACAACCGACGTATACATCACCGGAGGTTATACATACATGCCATCTGTGGCAACAACACAGGCTGTAAGGGATCTGAACTTAAGCGCACCCGTTCCCGCCAATACACCGGTATTAACGATCAATGCCGGAACCTTGCAGGTTTACCGTACGATAAACCGTACAGGTGGTAGTATCGACGGAAGCAATGGTACCATGGAGATGAAAGGATCTGCTGCACAGTCGATACCTGCCAGTCTCTTTGTTTCAAACAATCTTAAAAACCTGATCATATCAAATACTGATAATGTTACCGGGGTTAGCCTGGCCGGAGCGCTTGATATCTACCGTTCGCTCACTTTCGGAGCAGGTGGAAGAAAGCTTACTACCGGCGGTAATCTCACACTTAAATCAACAGAATCAGAAACTGCATGGCTGGGCCAGATGACCGCTTCAAATACCATTTCAGGTTCGGTTACTGTTGAGCGTAACATACCACAGCATTCCAAAGCATGGCAGTTCCTTTCTACGCCGATAACTGCGGGCAGTACACAAACTGTTAAGCAGGCATGGCAGGAAGGCGCTGCAACAGCTAACGGTAACCCTAACCCGGGTTATGGAACCCAGCTTACCAGCAGCAGGTCAGGAGCAGCCACACAGCCTACACCAGGTTTCGATGTGCAGTCTCCAGGCAACTCTATTAAAGTGTATAACAAAGCAAGCGGAACATTCATCGGATTGAACCGTACTGATACAGCGATCTCAAATCCTAAAGGATACATGGTGTTCGTTAGGGGCGACCGTTCTGTAACAACATCCGGAGGCGCTCCAACAGCTACTACACTTCGTATGAAGGGGACACTCCATACACCGGCTAATCCGCCGGTAACCATTAACGTGGCTACTGCCGGACTGGAATCTGTAGGTAATCCTTATGCTTCGGCCATCAATTTCAGGCAGCTCGGATTTACAGGAGGTGTTCAGAATACGGTGTACTATGTATGGGATCCGAAATTAACAACGATAGGACCCAACAGTGCCTATGGATACGGTGGTTTCCAGACTTTCACCTGGAACAGCGGTACCAGTACTTTTGATGTAACGCCCGGTGGCGGAAGCTATGCTTCAAGCTACCAGTACATTGAATCAGGCCAGGCATTCTTTATCAATGCGCCGCTTTCAGGTGGTACATTAACCTTCTCTGAAACAGCCAAAGTGAGCGGTAGTAATAATATGAACAGGATGGCAATTCCGGTTCCAGGCGACAAGAGGTTGCGTACGAATATGTATGCTGTTACTGCCGCCGGCCCGGTTATGATCGATGGTAACATGGTTCAGTTTCACCGCGGTTATTCCAATACAGTGGATATTGAAGATGCTGTTAAGATCAGCAACACAGGAGAGAATCTGGGTTTAACAAGAGGAGATAAACTGCTTGCTGTTGAAAAGCGCAAGCCGATAGAAATAACTGATACCATTTTCTATAAACTCGGACAGGTGAGGTTACAGGAATATCAATTTGAATTTATTCCGACCAATGTATATGAATCCGGTTTACAGGCATGGCTGGAAGACAGTTTCCTGCATACCAGTACAGCGGTTAGTCTTACCGACACAACCAGGTTAAACTTCAACGTGATCAACAACCCGGGATCATACAACCCAGACAGGTTCAGGTTGGTATTCATACAGAAGAAGAAGCAATCAGCTCCTGCAACCGACCAGGAAAATGCCAAAGGTGGAAACGGAAGCACTGCCGACGCTTCTACTGCGGCTGTTGAAAAGCCTGCTGTTAAAGTGTATCCGAACCCGGTAACAGATGGACAGGTTCATGTTCAGTTGACCAGTATGCCTGCCGGAACTTACTCGTTCCGTGTTACAAATCAGTCAGGCCAGGTTGTATATGAAGCCAGCCGTTCGATAGCTGCTGTAAAACAGGATGTGGTATTGCAGTTAGGCCAGTCCCTGGCAGCCGGAGTTTACCAGTTGGCCATTACCGACAAGGTAAACAATGTTCGTACGCAACAGCTCATCATTAAGTAAAAGCCAGTAAAGTAGATAGTAGATAACAAACCCCTGCCGAATAAATCTATTCCGTAGCCCGGACCCGGTTCCTTTCCAGGAGCCGGGTCTTCGGTAGGGTTCTTTAAAAATTTTTCCCTCGTTACATAATATTCTTTTTCATTCTGCGTTCTAGATTCGGATAGAAGATTCGGTTTGCTGTACAAGGCGAAATGGCACTTGCAAATGCAGGTTCCAGTGCCACCGTAAGGCAAACCGATTTTTAATTATAAGGTACTGGAAATTGAACGGGCTGAAACTGGTTGCGGGTGCAATGCATATATGCTATTCCTCCACATTCCTTTGAAAGCCTGTTTAACGCTTAATATTCCTGTGTATTAATCTGTTGGATCGTAAGCTCTGACATTTAATTTGTTGTGATATTTTATTACAATTTTTAATTCACTAAAAAAGGAATACTGTACTCCAAAACTCAGGCTAATGAAAACATTTTTACCCTCTGTAAAACCTTCTTACAGCCAAGCCAACTTACCGGTAACGAAAGGCTACCGGAAACTCATTTTCTTATTGATTGCATTTACCTGCAGCTTCGGCCGATTTGCCACTGCACAGGTGACCGTTGCCGGATCTGCCGGGGCCAACGGAACCTATACCTCGCTTACCAATGCCGGGGGCGCATTTGCAGCTATCAATGCCAATAACCAGGCGGGCAGGAATATTACCATCAGCATTACGGCTAATATTGCCACCGAAGCAGGTGCCAACGCACTTACGGGTGGGGCCGGCATGTGGACAACCCTCACGATAACACCATCGGGAACCAGGACTGTTTCCGGAACAAGAAATGGTGTTTTGTTCGATCTCAGCGGTGCAGATAATGTAACCATCAATGGTTTGAACTCGGGCGGCAACTCCCTGAGTTTTTCCAACACAAGCACCAACGCTTCAGCAGCAACCTTCAGGTTCATCAATGATGCCACCAATAATACCATCACCAATTGCACGATCCTGGGATCTTCTACAGGAAACGGTACAGGTACCATCTTTTTCAGCACCAGGGGAAGCGGTAATGGAAATGATAACAATACCATTTCTTCGTGCAACATAACGGCGGCAGGAGCTAATCTTCCCACCAATGCCATCTTTGCCTGGGGAACTACTTCATCAACGGCAAGAATGAACAGTACGGTAAGCATTACAGGGAATAACATTTACGATTTTTTCAACGCATCTGCTTCCTGTAATGGAATATATATTTACGAAGGGAATATCGACTGGACCATTTCCAATAACAGGATATATCAAACAGCTACGAGAACATTTACTACAACTGCGCTTAGATACACGGGCATCAGGATTGACGATAATTCATTGCTTGGTTCAACCTATCATACCATTTCAGGAAACGTT
>JAFDXA010000390.1 GCA_018268185.1 Bacteroidota bacterium | reverse complement strand
AACCAGCCCTGAAGGTTGCAACAAGTTACACAAAAATCGCTGTCAATTTCGCCAGCAATCCATTTGCAATGGGCTGGAATACTCCCAGGAAATTATTCATTTGCAATACGCCGACAATGAAAATCAGTAAGCCGCCGGTGACTATTCCATATTTGAGGCCGCGCGTAAAATTTGCCGATGCAGGCGCGCGCGTGTATGTCTGATTGGAGAATGCTAAAAATATTTTTAATATACCCAGTAAAACACCGGTTGCAATACAACCTAAAAACAAATGTAGCGCACTAAACATTCTCTTGGTCAGATTCTCATCAGCAAACTCGAGGCTTGAGAAACGAAGACAGACAATAATCACAAAGAGTAAAACGAGTGAGTTCCAAAAACCGCCGAATCTCACTCTAAACTCACTTTCCATACTCATATTCTTCTCCCTAATAATGCATTATTAAAATAAAATATAAATTATTCAGCCACCTAAAAACCATCAAAACTGATCACCTCACTCAACTGAGTACTCTTTTCTTACCTTCTGGCTATTTTAGAGCCTGATGATTATAGCCAAATTAGTCCTGTTTGTAGCTTTTTCAAATAATAAATTTGCTCATCCAATTGATCTGAGGTTTATTCACTATCAGTATGATTATTATGAATAAATAAAAATAATTCTACACATGCTTTCAATTAATAGTTTTATAGTTGACCAAATCGATCGGGTATTGTATAGTTGACAATATTGATCAAGTATTATTCATATGAGTACTACATTGATAAGAACAACCCACTCGATTCTTAAAAGGAGTCAATCATGAGACTAACAACGAAAGGAAGATTTGCAGTAACCGCACTATTAGATCTTGCATTGCAAAAAAGCAATCACCCTGTAACCCTTGCGGACATCAGCCAGCGGCAAAAAATCTCACTATCGTATTTGGAGCAGTTATTCGCCAAATTGCGTCAATCAGAGCTCGTGGATAGTGTACGTGGACCTGGGGGCGGTTATTGTTTGGCAAAGGATTTAGATAAAGTATCAATAGCGGATATCATTCTTGCAGTTGACGAACCTATTGATGCCACACAGTGTGGCGGCAAGGAAAATTGCCATAATGACAGCAAATGCATGACGCATGATTTATGGGCAAAATTAAATGAGCTTATTTTTGAATATCTTGGCGCAGTAACATTAAAAGAATTGGTTGACAATCAAATAAATCAGCAAAACCAGACCATCGTTCCGCTGATTGATATGCGTGAAACAACTGCTGCGTAATTTGAATGCTTGCTGGTTAAAATGGCTCAATTTGTCACGAGATCACGATAATTTTGCAGAACATTTTATTTTAATTTGTGTCGAATTTTTTCTGGTTTTACTTGTATCCAAGAAAACCGTTTGACGTCACAAAATAATAAAACTATCGCATGTCAATTTTTATTCAAATTGAGAAGGTTAAACTGTTATGTCGATTACTTTAACTGAAAATGCCGCAAAGCATATCCGGCAACAGCTCACAAAACGCGGAAAAGGTTTTGCGCTACGCGTGGGAGTGAAAAAATCCGGATGTTCAGGATTTTCTTATACTTTTGATTATGCCGATGAGATGACATCAAGTGATCAGTTATTTGAATCCCATGAGGCAAAGATTGTTGTAGATGCTAGCAACTTACCTTACCTCGATGGTTCTCAAATTGACTTCACTAAGGATGGCCTCAATTGCTCTTTCAAGTTTATCAATCCCAACATTGATAATACCTGTGGTTGCGGTGACAGTTTTAGCGTGAAAGAGGCCACCAAGATTTAATGACTGATAACTTCAATGATTTTTTATTGAAGAATTAACCTGACCAGACATCCGGTAATTCAATATTTTAAGTCGTCAGTTTCAAACAAAAAAGATACTAAAAAGGAATAAACCAAATGAGTGCAGTATTGCAAAGTCTGGTTAATCAACCGTATAAGCATGGCTTCGTTACCGATATCGAATCCGATATCGCTCCTAAAGGATTGAATGAAGACATCATCCGGTTAATATCGGCGAAAAAAGATGAACCGGAATGGCTTCTGTCATTCCGTTTGAAAGCTTACGAAAAGTGGCTGACCATGACTGCACCTGAATGGCAGAATGTTCATTACGCAAAAATTGATTTTCAGGATATCAGTTATTACTCGGCGCCTAAGCCGAAGAAAAAGCTGGCCAGTATGGATGAAGTCGATCCCGAATTACTGCGCACGTTTGAAAAACTAGGGGCTGCGATGCACGAACGCGCGGCCCTGGCCGGGGTAGCGGTTGATGTCATTTTCGACAGTGTTTCAGTTGCCACCACTTACAAGCAAAAACTGGCGGAAGTTGGCATCATTTTCTGCTCTATTTCTGAAGCGGTGCATACGCATCCCGAACTCGTGCAAAAATATCTGGGAACTGTCGTTCCGGTTGGCGATAATTACTTTGCGGCCCTGAATTCCGCAGTATTTACCGACGGCTCTTTCTGTTTCATTCCCAAAGGTGTCAAATGCCCGATGGATTTATCCACGTATTTCCGCATCAATACCGAAGGATCCGGGCAATTTGAAAGAACCTTGATCATTGCAGAGGAAGGCGCTTCGGTCTCCTATCTCGAAGGTTGCACCGCTCCACGTTTCGACACCAATCAACTGCACGCAGCCGTCGTTGAACTGATTGCACTGGATAATGCGGATATTAAATATTCCACGGTGCAAAACTGGTATGCCGGTGATGAGAAAGGTGTCGGCGGCATTTATAATTTTGTCACCAAGCGGGGATTGGCAAAAGGCGTTAATTCACGAATTTCCTGGACACAAGTGGAAACCGGTTCGGCCATTACATGGAAATATCCGTCATGCATTTTGCGCGGCGACAATTCGGTCGGCGAGTTTTATTCCGTAGCCGTCACCAATAATTATCAACAGGCGGATACCGGCACCAAAATGATTCATATCGGAAAAAACACGCGCAGCACCATCGTCAGCAAAGGTATTAGCGCAGGCCACTCAAACAGCAGCTATCGCGGACTGGTGCGTATCGCTCCGACTGCCGAAGGAGCGCGTAATTATTCGCAATGCGATTCCATGTTGATCGGCGATCAATGCGGCGCGCATACTTTTCCGTATATTCAAGTGCACAATAATAGCGCCACGGTAGAACACGAAGCTTCCACGTCAAAGATCGGCGAAGATCAGCTTTTTTATTTCTCGCAACGCGGTATCGGCGCGGAAGAAGCCGTTTCCATGATTATCAACGGTTTTTGTAAAGACGTATTTCAGCAATTGCCGATGGAATTTGCCGTTGAAGCCACGAAGCTCCTGAGCTTCAAACTGGAGGGAAGTGTCGGATGATTATTGAAAACAGTTCAACCATTCTTTCAGTTGAAGGACTACGCGCCAGCATCAATGGCACTGAGATTCTCAAAGGAATCGATCTGACGGTCAAAAGCGGAGAAATTCACGCCATCATGGGTTTGAATGGCTCGGGTAAAAGCACCCTTGCAAAAGTCCTGGCAGGTCATTCCGCTTATGAAGTGACCGCTGGAGCCGTTCAATTTGAAGGTAAAAATTTGCTGGAATTACCACCCGAAGAACGTGCTCGGGCCGGGCTATTTCTCGCTTTCCAGTATCCCATCGAAATACCAGGGGTTGCCAATACGCAATTTCTCCGTCTTGCTTACAATACCGTGCAAGCGCAACGCGGCAAAGAAGAATTGGATCCGCTCGAGTTCGACGATTTTGTGCGCGAGAAGATGAAATTGCTGGAAATGCGGCCCGATTTTCTCGACCGCAGCGTCAATGAAGGTTTTTCCGGCGGTGAGAAAAAGCGCAACGAAATCCTGCAAATGGCCTTATTGGAACCAAAGTTGAGCATACTCGACGAGACTGACTCGGGTCTGGATATCGACGCGCTCAAGATTGTCGCTAATGGCGTCAACCGGATTACCAATAAAGACAATGCTACGATTCTGGTAACACATTATCAGCGGCTATTGGACTATATCGTGCCCGATTTCGTGCATGTCATGCAGGCGGGCCGCATCGTCATGACCGGCGGCAAGGAACTTGCATTGGAACTGGAAACGCGCGGCTATGACTGGATCACAGCAAATAAGCAACAGGTTGCCGGGGTTACCGCATGAGTGAAGTTACTGGTACCGGTTATCTTGAATGCCTGTTGGAATCCTGGCGGGCAAAACCTGCCGAAGCGCTCTCTTGGTTGGATCAATTACGGGCGCAAGCCATTGATCGTGTCAGCACACAAAAACTGCCGACCAAGCGCGACGAAGAATGGCGCTTTACCGATATTTCACCGCTGACCACGCTACCCTATCGGCCGTCTCAGCCGGACGCAAACTTGCGCATACAAGATATTCAGCATTTGTTCCTGGATGAGGTCAAAAGCCGCCTGGTATTTGTCGACGGTTATTATTCGCCGCAATTATCGGTCATTGTCAATCCTGCCCTCGTGATGGGTAACTTGCCGGCGCTTTTGTCCACGCATGCGACAGCGTTGGAATCTCATCTAGGTCAGTACGCGCGCTTTGACCAGAATGTGTTCACGGCAATGAGCACCGCCTTTTTACGTGATGCCGCAGTGATTATCGCGCCTAAAAATACCGTCATCACCGACCCTATCCACGTGTTGTTCATCGCAACGCAGCATGAAGTGACCAGTTATCCGCGCTGTTTGGTAATTGGAGAAACCGGAAGTCAAATCACATTGATCGAAGATTATGTAGCGCTTCAACAAGCTGCCTACGTTACCAACGCTGTCACCGAAATCAGCTTGGCTGGCAATGCACGCGCTCAGCATATTCGGATTCAACGTGAGAGCTCGCAAGCTTTTCATTTTGCAAATTGCGTTGCCGCACTAGCGCACGCCAGCCATTATCAATCGGTCAGCATCGCACAGGGATCGAAGATTTCACGTTACAACCTGGATGTCCGCTTAACCGATGAAGCAGCTGAGTGCATGATTGACGGATTGACTTTGATCTCAGACCGCCAGCTGGCGGATACGCATACTTGCATCGATCACAGCAAACCGAACGGCACCAGCCATCAACAGCATAAGTGCATCGCCGATGACACGGCCCATGCGGTATTCAATGGAAAAATCATCGTACGCCCGCACGCGCAGCACACCAATTCGTCACAATCCAGCCGCAACCTGCTCTTGAGCAAGACCGCCCAAGTAGACACCAAACCGCAATTGGAAATTTTTGCCGATGATGTCAAATGCGCGCATGGTGCGACGGTCGGACAACTCGATGCGGAAGAAATTTTTTATCTGCGCAGCCGGGGTTTATCGGAAAAGTCCGCACGCAATTTATTAACCTATGCGTTTGGCGCTGAAATTATCAACCGCATCCCGGTAACGTCGCTCAGGCAGCAACTCGCGCAAGCGGTTCTCGATCAAACGCAAAGCAACTGAACATGACTCCAGTCAATACCTCCTTAAAACCTGAAATTTCTTCCAGCTTGGATTGGGAAAAGATTCGCGCCGATTTCCCGATTCTGCAACTCAAAATAGACGGCAAACCTCTCATCTACCTTGATAATGCAGCTTCGAGCCAAATGCCGCAGCAAGTTATCGACCGGCTGGTGCGGTATCAAACGGCGCAACACGCCAATATCAACCGCGCCGTTCATTATTTGTCAGAAATCGCCACGCTGGAATATCACAATGCGCGCTGCAAATTGCAGCAGTTCATCAATGCGCGCGAAGACCGGGAAGTGATCTTCACCAGCGGCACGACTGATTCCATCAATCTGGTCATGCACGGTTACGGACGGAAATTTATCAAAGCCGGCGATGAAATTATCCTGACGACACTGGAACATCATTCCAACATCGTGCCCTGGCAAATGCTCGCAGAGGAAAAAGGCGCAAAAATCCGTGTTGTGCCGATCAATGACAAAGGCGAACTTGAAGTTGATGAGTACGAGAAACTATTCAATGAACGCACCAAATTTGTCGGTTTAATCCATGTATCCAATGCGCTGGGGACGGTCAATCCGATCAAACGCATGATCGATTTCGCGCACCGCTACAGTGTGCCGGTGCTGATCGACGGCGCTCAGGCAGCACCGCATATTCCCATCGATGTGCAAGCGCTCGATTGCGATTTCTACGCTTTTTCCGCGCACAAACTCTGCGGCCCGACCGGGGTTGGCATACTTTTTGGCAAAGCAACTCTGCTCGAAGCAATGCAACCTTTTAAAGGCGGTGGCGACATGATTTCATCCGTGACGTTTGAAAAAACGACCTACAATACGATTCCGCACAAATTCGAAGCCGGTACGCCGCCTATCGCCGCTGCGATCGGTTTTGGCGCCGCGATTGATTATTTGATGGACATCGGAATCGAACATATCGCCGCTTACGAATCCGGCTTGCTTGAGTATGCAACCGGATGCCTCAGTGAAATGCCCGGCGTCACAATCATCGGCACCGCGGCAGAAAAAACGGCAGTAATTTCTTT
>JAFDXA010000038.1 GCA_018268185.1 Bacteroidota bacterium | reverse complement strand
GCGCCGTTATTATCGGTATGAAAGAAGAATACCTGTTCAAACGGCTGGTTACACGTGGCCGCGTTACGGCAAGTGTTCATATCAATGAGTTTGTTCGCAAAAGGATCAGGCTGCAGGATAAAAATGCCGTTGAAAAATTTTCAACCTTTTACTATGTTACCATCGGCAGCGACGGAAACGCTATGTACCAGGTGATCAAGGCTGATGGGAAAGTAGTGGACATTGATATGAAAAATGCCATCGAAGAGGAGCAGGATATCCCGGATATCTACAAGCCCATCTATTATAAGATGAAAGTGAAATCAATGAAGATCGCCATTCCTGATCTTGAGCCCGGCGATATTGTTGATTACACAATTAAATCAAGTCTTGATTGGGATATGAAAACAGAAGGCATCAATTTCACGCCATTCATATTCTCGCTTTCCAACAATTATCCCACCATTTACCAGCAGTATCGCTTCACCATGGCCAATGGTATGAAAGTTAAATACCGCAGTTATAATGGTGCACCCAATATCAAGTTCGATCCCAAAGCTTCTGTGTATGGAGACAATGAATCCTACCTCAGTTATTATTTTCTTGATAAAGACAGGGAGAAGTCATCAGATGAAAGATGGAATTATTCCTTGCGCAATACGCCGAGTGTAAAGTTCAGGGTCGTGTTCCTTGATTATGATCCCGGTGACAAAACGCTGGGAGAAGCAACTGTTGATCGTTCAGGAATCGATCTTGAACAGATGTACCGCAGGTATGCCGGAGCAGCTATGTACAATACACCCGTTGTAACCTCACTTGTAGCATATACTACCCAGTACATCCTGAAGAAAAAAGCCGATGGCGCTTTAAAAACAGATGCTGAAATAGCCAAAGAATGCTATTACTGCCTGCGAAAAGTTTTCCTGGAAATGTATTACAAAGGACCCGTACACTCTGAACTTGAAAAATACATTACGGGAAAAAGACAGTATAAAAAATTACTCAAGGCTGAACAGAAAGATCAGCAGAAAGAAGAAAAAGAAGACCAGGTGCGGATCGATGCTGTAACATTCTGCACGGCATTGCGGGCTTCGCTCGCTGCCCAGGGAATTGCTTCGGAACTGTTTGTATATGTACCGAGAAAGCTGGGTACCTGGCGTGATGCAATATTTATGGAAGAGCTCGATTTTGTAATGAAGGTTAAACTGAAAGACAAAGTTTATTTCCTGGAAGCCTTTGATAATTTTGATGCCTTCGGAACGCCACACTCATACCTTGAAAATGCAGAAGGATACAGCATACGCTATGATGAAGCGGAAAGTTATTATAAAACGAATGTGCCTTCTACACCGGCAACAGCCAACCTCAACAGGCAGGATTACACAGTTAACTTTACAGATGCCATGGATAATATCCTCGTTGAGCGCACAAGTTTTCTTACCGGTACCGAAAAAGAAAACCTGATCGGCAAGGCAAACCTCGACCGTGCTTATCTCAGCAAAGATTTTGAAAAGTATTTTGCCGAGCCATTGGCAAAAGGAAAAAAGAAGGATGACGTCACGCCGGTTTCAGATACCAAATATGACTACCCGGAAAAAGACGAACAGGAAAAGGAACGCAAAGACCTCTTTGAAAAAGAACTGAAAGGCGACCAGGAAGTTGATAAATATGAAGATTTTCAATTGCAGCAGGATGGACGCAGCGGAGATTCAGCAACGCTGCAATACAAAGAAAAATTCAGCGTGAAGAAACTGATCAGCAAAGCGGGTAAGAATTATATTTTTGAAGCAGGTAAACTAATAGGCGGGCAAATAAAACTTGAACCTTCTGAGATCACCAAAAGGGAAACCGATATCTGGATCCCTTCAGCCCGTGTGATCGAGAACAACATAACGATCAATATTCCTGCAGGATATACAGTGGAAGGATTGCAGGACCTGGAAATGAATGTTGACAATCCCAGCGGCAGTTTTGTAAGTACCGCATCTGTTGCTGAAAATAAACTTCTGATAAAAACAAAAAAAGTGTACAAAAACAATTTCGATAAAAAAGAAACATGGCCTAATTATGTAGCATTCCTGGAGCAGGCATATAAATTAAGCCAGGCCAGGATCGTACTTAAGAAGAAATAATACAGAATTCAGAAAATTTCTAAACCCTTCCTGATAGTAACTGCTTTTACAACTTTGCAGGAAATGATGATTTGCCTGCAAAGTTGTAATTTTCATTATTGTTGTTTCAAAATGCAATCATGTCTACCCTCACCGTAAGCACCATACAAACAAATCTTCACTGGGAAAACAAGGCTGTCAACCTGCAGATGCTGGAAGAAAAGATCAACAGCCTGTACGGAAAAACGGAACTGGTTGTTCTTCCCGAAATGTTCAGTACCGGTTTCAGCATGAGGCCGGAAGCGCTTGCAGAAACAATGGAAGGAGAAACATTGCAATGGATGAAAAGGGTAAGCGCTGCCAACAGGATCATACTTACAGGCAGTGTTATCATTGAAGAAGAGAAAAAATATTATAACAGGCTGATCTGGATGATGCCGAATGGTAAATACGGGTTTTACGACAAGCGCCACCTGTTTGGATATGCAGGAGAAGACAAACATTATCATCCCGGCGACAAAAGACTGATAACTTCTGTAAAAGGATGGAAAATAAATGTGCAGGTTTGTTATGATCTCCGTTTCCCGGTTTGGGCAAGGCAGTCGCCCAAGAAGGAAGAACCGTATCCTTATGAATACGATGTGCTCTTGTATGTAGCCAATTGGCCAGAACGGAGAAGCCATGCCTGGAAAACACTTTTGTGTGCCCGTGCCATCGAAAACCAATGTTTTGTGATTGGTGTAAACCGTATAGGTATGGATGGCAACGAGATCTATCATAGTGGTAACAGCCTGGTGATAGATCCATTAGGGGAAGTATTATACCACATGGCTGATGAAGAAGATATTTTCACTATTACGCTGGAGAAAGAAAAACTGGAAGATATAAGATCCCGTTTCCCTTTCATCAAGGATGCGGATGAGTTCAGGTTATAAATATTCTCTTTTATTGAACCGGCACCTTCAGTTCAATCACAGAATTTTCATTCACTGTTTCAAACATCAACTTCCCTTTAACCTCTTTTAGTTTCGATTCAAGTTCCTGACGCTGCAACAGGTTATTGAATTGCTGTAAGTTCATCCTGCTGTTTTTAAATTCAAGCGTACAAAGGAGGAAAGTTTTTTCCAATGCAATATGAATGCGCAGATCTTTCCCATCCATGCGTGAAATATTGGTGATGCCACTCTTGAGCAGCCAGTAAATATCCTGGCGGAGTTTCATATCAAGGTCAAGCCGCTCAACATTGGGCTCAACGAGAATATTTACAGAAGTTGCGAAAGAATGACTGAGTGAATCAGCCTGTTCTTTGAGCCGCTCCAGCATTTTCTGCATATTGTCATTTTCCGGTGAAATAGCCCAAAGCATATCGTTAAGTGAATTGATCATATTACCACTCTTGGCATGAATCTGTTCAATAAACTCCTTTGATTTGGAGGGCTCTGTATCTGCTTTCAGTTTTGCCATTTCACTTAACACATTGATATTGTCGAGTGCAGCAGAAACATCACTGTGAAGTTTGCCGGCAATATCAACACGCATTTGAGCAATGGCTTCTTTTCGTTTCATACGCAAACGATCGAACCAGAAGAGTAATATACCGGCAAGCAAAACCAGTAAACTGTAAAACCACCAGCTTCTCCAGATCGGGGTATCAACATGCAAAACCAGTGTTGTTATTTTTTTGCTTGGGTCGCTTTCGCCGTTTTCAGCCTTGATCTTTAAAACATAGTCGCCTGATGGCAAATAAGCAAATACAATTTCATTGGAAGCATTAACAGGTTTCCATGTTTTATCAAGCCCTTCCAGCATATAAAATATCTTGTACCTGTTTCTGAAACTCAAAGTACTTACCTGTACGCTCAATGCATTGTTGTCATAAGGCAATACCAGTTTGTCGAGATGTAATACGGAATCAACAGAAATATACCTGCCGGCGAAATTAACGCCGGTGATAACAGCCGGTGGCACTTCTGCTGTATCAATTGTTTTGGACGGGTCAAAAACCAGGAAATCATGTTGTGAACCGATGGCGATGCTGCCATTCGGAAAAATGGTATATGCAGATGGTTCAAAAACATTGTTTACAACTCCGTCTGTAGCTTCGTAAGAAACCTGCATCTTCTTATCAAGGTTCAGCCTGTACAAACCGCCTGCCAGTGCCATCCACAACCTGTTCTGTTTATCGGGAATGATGTTCACGATGTTTTCTGCCGGGAGGCCATCAGCCGCTGTTAAATACCGGAAACTGTTGTTGTTGCTGTTGAGTATGCAGAGAGCGTTGCTGGCAATGAGGTATAAACTGTCGTTGTATTGAACGATGTCGGTTGCGCCTTCATTCAGCAATCCATTGTTTTTTGGCGTTGATTCTTTGTACTGTTGTAAGACCTTTCCGTTTCGCTTGTCGATCTTATAAAGACCATTCACTGCTGTACAGACCCACAGGTTATTTTTCCTGTCGGGATAAATTTTAAGTACATCACCCAGGTCTGTAAGCATTGTTGAAAAAGATTGCTCAATATTTTTCCAGTTACCGCCGGGGCATTTCAGCAGTACGCCATTATTTGAACCTACCCAAACAGTTCCATCACTGTCTTCTGTGATCTGCCGGACGGCATCATCCTGTTCAAGCGGTGTTTTTAATAAGGTTAACGTATTAGCGGAAGGGTCGTAAATAAATATCTCACCTGTTCTGGAACCGATCCATATTTCGCCATTGCGCCTTTGCATCATGAAACTCACATGCGTGAGTTTTTCTCCGCCTTTGAGTGCGTGAACCGGGTTGGGAATCGGTTGCCAGTTTTCATTGTAGGAAAAAATACCGTTGCCCCAGGTGCTGATCCATGTTCCGTTGTTTTTGGTTGCAACAATGGCTGATACGGGCAATGTTGAAAATGCGGTATCATTCAGCCGGTGGTTGCGAATACTGGTAAACAGTTCTGCATCCGGGTTAAAACGATAAAAACCCTTGCTGCTGCAGATCCATACATTGTGTTCCCGGTCTTCGTAGAGCTGACTTACATAATCATATTCGATTCCGTATTCAACGTATTGTTCGCTCGGAATTTTGATGAACTTATTCAACTCCCTGCTGTAATAACAAAGCAGGTTCATTCCATAGATCCAGAGTGTTCCGTTTTTTTGCTGGAAGAATCCCCAAACTTCATAATAATTTTTTTGTGTTCTTCCGTTGATTGTATCAAAGTGTAAGGTATTGCCAGTAGCTCTGTCATAACAATACACCGTAGGGATATTTCCAAAGGGGATCCAGCTCACCATCCAGAAATTTCCATCCTTTGAAACAAAGGGCAATCTCGCATTTTTGATATTTCCCAGTTGTTCTATTACCGGGTCGTTGGCTGTGTTGTGGCCGGGGTAACTGTACTGACCTGTTTTTCTGTCGAGCAAAAACATGCCTTCTCTGCCTGTAAACCAGATCCTGTTCTGTAAGGGATCTTTGATCATATCACCAGCAGCCAGGCTGTCGGGGAAAGCAGGGAGTTGGTAAGAAGCAATGAATTTATTGCTGGCTTCATCATACACAAGCCGTTTATTATAATCTATCAGCAAAATGATCTTTCCCTGGTCATCCTGCATCAGTTTTTTGAAGATCATAAAGGGAACGTCGATTCCTGCTTCCCTGAAACGATTGTTCTTTGTATTGAATATGCCGATCTTCTTATCAAACATCAGCCACAATCTTTCATTCCTGTCAATGAATAGACGGTTTACCCCGTTAACAGGAAGGGAATTTGTATCTCCCGGCACATGGCGGAAAGTGAGAAAGCGATTCCCGTCGTAGCGCTGCAGGCCGTTCTGTGTGGCGATCCAGATATAGCCCTGTTTATCCTGAACAGTATTGAAAATGATTTCGGAAGCCAACCCATCTTTTTTGGTGAGTTTGCTGAAGATGGGGCGAACAGGTTGTTGCGCTGCTATTGTAAATACAGTACACAACAGGCAGCAGCAGAACAGGGATCTCTTGAACATGCTGTGTTTTGATGGTTTGAATATCAAAATTAGTAAACTGTTAGCTGAAACCGTTTCTGTTCATTCAATGGAATATGCAATTCATACAGTTGTTTCGCCAATTCATGTTCAGGAGAAATATTTGATGAGCTGGAAACCGGAGGTTATGATCACAACGGCAAGAACGAGATACCTGAATACTTTTTCTGAAGTATAGTTGAGAATTATTTTTCCGAGCCAGGTTCCGGCAATGCTGATGCCTATGAGAAATGGTATGAGTATAACGAGGCTGGCTTTAAAATACCCGTTGGATACATATATGATTGCCCGGCTGCTGTCAACACCCAGATCAATGAGGGCGGAAGTTGCAATGAAGATTTCTTTTGTTAACCCGAAGGCAGCCAGTGTAATACCCCTGATGGCCCCTCCCGTGCCCGCAATGCCTGCCAGGAAGCCCGAAGCAGCTCCGCCTGCATATAAGTTCTGGTTGGTTTGCTTAACAGTAGTATTGAAGTTGGCCATCAGGTAAATGGCGAGCAATACGAGGATCACATCCATGAGTATGGTGAGTTCTTCAGCCGGGATAATGGTAGTAAGCATGGCACCGATGATGACAAAGACCACAGCCGGTATCCCAAGCCTGATGGCTACTTTCCTGTCGATCCCGTTTCTGAAAAGTGCGATTTTGGAAAGATTGCTGAACACATGAAATACCGCAGTAATTCCCAACACCGTTTTAAAATCGAAGAAGAGAGATGCTACCGGTACAAATAAGATCGAAGAACCAAAACCAGAAACCGTTCCGATTATTTCGGAAACAAGTGCAAGGAAAATAAATAAAGAATAATTTTCGGTTGACAATTGGATACTTAATTTTTGCCACACAGTGCGTAACAAAGATAAGTATGTAACAAGGGTTAATTTGTTTTACTCATGATGATATCTCTCACAAGCTGTATTTTCCTGTCGTAACCTTTCAGCAGTGCTTCATAGCTGGTGGGCACCGGGACATCAGGCATTACGCCTGTTCCCTTTATGGAAACATGATTGTATTGTACAATCCGGTATAAGGGAAGCCTTACATGTAATTTGGTGTGCGGAAGCACCATGTCGGGTATCATGATACCGTTGTTACCATACCAGCCTCCCCCGGTTTCCTCGCCAACCAGCGTTATGCCAGGTTGCCCCTTTACAGCATTGCAGAAAAGTGCAGCAGCAGAAAAAGTAGGGCCATTGGTAAGAACATACACATCTCCTTTATAACCGTTCAGTTTTTTGGGCTTGTATCTTTTTCTTTCCATATACTTCATGTGGTATAAACCATCTGATGCCTTACTGGAGATGAAGAACATTTCGATATTGTTGAAAAACTTCCCTTTTATATAGCGGGCATAAGGAGCCAGCGTTCTTGATTTTGCAAAAGAAGTATCGGCAACACCAAATGGTTTCCTGCTGATATATCTTGTTAACAGGGTAGAAAGATTAACCCTTCCGCCACCATTGCTACGGATATCAAGCACGAGGTTATTGATCTTTTTCTTTCGCAGTTCACGAAATGATCTTCTGAAAAAACTACGGAGTCTGCCATTGCTGAATGTGTTCAAAGTCATGATGGCGAACTTTCCACTGCTGTCGATCTGCAGCGACCGGTACTGTAAGAGTTTTTTTTCTTTCGGAAGATTTTTTCTTTCAATTTTAGCGAGATTGTCTTTTTTTACTGAATCCTGCGGGGCAGTATAAAGTGGCAAGGTATCTTTCTGTTCTTTACCGGTGCTATCTATATAAGTAACCTTATAGGTTTTGCTGAGCCCGTAAATATTCCGATGGAAATAAGAGAAGTTGGAACTAAGCCTGATGTAGTTAACGTTGTTGGCATAACCATCTTCCGGCAGGTAATCGAACATATTATCAATGATATCCTTGCTGCGGATGCCATTGATAGAAGTAACAATGGTGCCTCTTTTGAAAACACTGTCTTTGCGGTTGAGGTTGGCGGTAACAGCCATAGTGTCGTTCCATATTTTCATGAACAAAGGGAAAGATGGAAAGCGTTTGTTCTCGGCCCACTTCCTGTAAGCCTTACTCATGCCAACACTGGTGTGGCCGCAATGAATTTTATCAACAGCGGGAGCCAGTATCTTCCAGGCAAACTGAAGTTCGGTCATACTGTCGGCAATGGCATTATAATAATTGCTGAAATAAAAATCCATGCTGTCTTTTGGCGTATACCAATACAGCGAAGGGTGTTTTTCTTCCAGGATGTGCTGCATCAGCAGGAAATCTTCCTGCAACTGTTTCCTGGGATATTTTTTTGCGGGAGAATAATGACTGTTCACTGAACAGGAGAGCAGGGCAGAACACAACAGCAAAAGGAAAAGGTAAAACGGTTTTATGTTCATATCCTGCAAATGTGCGGGTGAAATTAATTATTCCCGGCAGGATATGAACAATTTATATGATAATAACATGTAAAAAATGACGGCTCATGCCCGGGTCGCTTCTCTTGACCCTGCATTGAAAACCGGCAGCTCATGTTTTAACAGGGCTCCCGTAACCTGGATGAATTGCTGCAGGAGCAACTGTAATTGCTGATCTTTTTTTTCCATGCTTGCGATGATGGCATCAAGGAACTCCCTGTCGATGGTATGAACATTTTCCTTCGGGTTGAAATAAGCTGCCTGCGGGAAGGGCATTTTCAGTTTCTGGTGCGGATCGGAGAGCAATTGTTCAACGGATACATTGAGTGCAATGGCAATATCCTCGAGTTGTGTAACAGTAATATTCGCCACATCGTTTTCGATATTACTGATGGCGGCTTCTGAAACATTGAGTGTACGTGCCAGGTCTTTTTGTTTGATGTCTTTCATATTCCTCCATTTGCGGATATTGCTTCCGATCCTGAATTTATAGGCTGCAACGGCTGGTTTTCTTTTTATCATAGCAGTAAGAATTTTGATGTAAACCTACAGCACTCCTGAACGGAACGGAAAGTTGATTGATCGTAAAATCCGGAGAAAATCCTCTTCACAAAATTGTGTTTTTGCATGACTGCTGAATAAAATTATCATCCTGCTGAACTAACATCAGTAAAACGGTAACAACTTCAGCGAACCTGTCTTCATATTTGCATTTCATTTTTCTATTGCTCAAACATTCAAACGTAACTCCATGAAAACATTATTCTTTACCTTTTTACTTATGTATGGTACCAGTTGTTTTGCACAACGCTTTGAAGCAGCCGAACAGGGCATCATCAGAACGCAGCAGGTGTTGCCCGAAAGTTATACTACCGTAAAGATTATTTCGGAATCGCTACAGGATCCAAACCTGAACAGGTTTGATAAAGAAAATCCTTACACCTATCTGCAGGTAATACGTGATGAAAAAGAGAATACCTACCAGTTATTGATACAGACAGATTTTTACGGAAAGATCCTTTTCCTGGGATTGTCGAACAACCTCGCTGCTATCTTCAACAAAAGCAGCAGGCCCATGTTCCTGTTCAACCGTTGTATGAAAGAAATAAACAGGCATGTGGTTTCTGTACAGGAAATGAATACAGCTGTTAATTGTATAATAGACAGGCTGAATTACTGCAGTGAAGAGTGAGTTTGTTATTTGCCCAGGTGATTCCATCCCTGTGCAACAAGATCATGTTTGTTGCCGGCACGTGTTATGATCTTTTTGCCTTCCTCTGAGCCTGTCATGTATCCAATAATACTAATAGCAGGGTTAGACCTGATCTTTTCATAATCGGCCTGGTCAACAGTAAAAAGCAGTTCATATTCTTCACCGCCACTGAGTGCGCAGGCGGTAGGGTCAATCTGTAATTTATAAGCGAATGCCTTCATCTCATCGTTGAAAGGAAGCTTGTCTTCGTATAACACACAACCGGCATTGCTTTCTTTGCAGATATGCAGAAGGTCGCTGCTCAAACCATCACTTACATCGATCATAGCAGTTGGTGTAATGCCGGCTTCTGCAAAAAATTCAACAATATCCTTCCGGGCTTCCGGTTTCAAGAGGCGGCCTACAATATATGCCTGCCCTTCCAGATCGGGTTGAGAGCCGGTTTCCATGAATATTTTTTTCTCTCTTTCAAGCAATGTCAATCCTAAAAAAGCGCCGCCCAGTTCTCCTGAAACACAGATAAGGTCATTGGCCCTGGCGCCGCTTCTTTTCACAAACCTGCCGGGCGCCACTTCGCCGATAGCAGTAACGCTGATGATAAACCCTTTTTGCGAGGTACTGGTATCGCCACCGATGAGGTCAACCGAATATCTTTCGCACGCAGCATAAACACCTTCATAAAATTCATCGAGCGCTTCCAGGCTGAAACGATTGCTGAAAGCAATGTTCAGTACAATTTGTGTTGGAACCGCATTCATCGCATAGATATCACTCAGGTTAACAATAACTGATTTATAACCGAGATGCTTCAACGGTGTATAAGAGAGATCGAAATGAATACCCTCTATCAACAGGTCGCTGGAAACAACCGTTTGCCTTCCGAAGTGATCGATCACAGCACCATCATCACCAACACCTACCACTGTAGATGAATTTCTTATTTCATTGTTCTTTGTGAGGTGATCGATCAACCCAAATTCACCAAGACTCGAAACTTCTGTTCTGTTATTGTCTGCCATAAATTAATTTTTAATTGGTGTGCCCATTGGTCAGGCTGGTAATGATCCGCCGTTGATAACGGTTCTCAGATCTTCGTGGATCTTTCCATTGGTTGCCAGCAATCTTGGTTGATAAGGCGAATAATAGGCACCTGTGAAATCAGTTACTTTTCCGCCGGCTTCCTCAACAAGTAAAAATCCGGCAGCACTATCCCAGGCCTGCAGATTGTGTTCATAAAAACCATCAAAGCGGCCGGCTGCAACCCAGCAAAGATCTATTGCAGCACTACCCAGGCGCCTCACAGGGATACCGCGGCGGATAAGTTTTTCGAATGCCTGTATGGGGCCATTCGGCATATCAAGATAGGTATAAGGGAAGCCGGTAACAAGACAGCTTTTTAATATTTCCTCTTTGGTGCTTACGTGTATTCGTTTATCATTGAGATAAGCTCCATTGCCTTTTTCCGCAAAATAAAATTCCCCGATAATAGGATTGTATACAGCACCGAGTATCATCAGCCCGTCCTTTTCAACAGCAACGCTCACACAACATATCGGTATGCCATTGGCAAAATTCACGGTTCCGTCAATGGGATCAATGATCCATTTGTAGTTGCTGGTTGATTTTATTTCGCCTGTTTCTTCACTCAGGATAAAATGATCGGGAAACCGGCTGTGGATCACTTCAATGATAGCTTTTTCTGAAGCATGATCGGCTTCGGTAACCAGGTTGTTGACACCTTCTTTATTTGTAACTATAAAATCTCCGTTGAAAAAATGTTTCAGTTGTTCAGCCCCGGCCTGTACGGCGCTGATAAGCGTTTCTTTTAACATGCCGCAAAGATAGTTTATCGACCGCTAACGAAGAGTTGATAAATGAATGAAGCGTACAGAAGAAGCTTTTAAATTCAGGGAAACAGAATAAAATCAGTTACTTTGACTGCTAAAAAAATCCACCTGGAACTTTCGGTAATCATAGTAAACTATAATGTAAAATATTTCCTGGAGCAGTGCCTGTGCAGTGTACAGAAAGCCTGCAGCAATATTGAAGCAGAGGTTTTTGTAATTGACAATGCTTCTACAGATGGAAGCCGTGCATACCTGGAAAAAAAATTTTCATCCATACAATTTTCCTGGGAACAAAAAAACCTTGGTTTCGGAAAGGCAAATAACAAAATTTTGCAAAAGGCAAAGGGTGATCATGTTTTATTCCTGAATCCGGATACCATTGTTCCTGAAGACTGTTTCGAAAGCTGCCTTCATTTTTTTAAAACCAACAATGACTGCGGCACCCTCGGTGTACGAATGCTGGATGGGGCCGGCTTCTTCCTGAAAGAAAGCAAGCGATCTTTTCCATCGCCGCTTACATCATTTTTTAAAATGACAGGGTTCACAGCCTTGTTTCCACGATCAGCACTTTTTGCCCGTTATTATGCCGGTCATTTACCTGAACATGAAATCAATGAAGTTGATGTACTGGCCGGCGCATTTATGATGGTTCGAGCAGAGGCCCTTGAATTGGTAAAGGGATTTGATGAGGATTTTTTTATGTATGGCGAAGATATTGACCTTAGTTACCGCATTCAGCGAGCGGGTTATAAGAACTATTATTACCCCAAAACAAGCATCATTCATTTTAAAGGAGAGAGTACGCAAAAAAACTCGCCCGATTATACCAACAGGTTTTACGATGCCATGATGCTTTTTGTAAAGAAGCATTACCAACAAAAGAAAGCAGTGTTTATTGCAATGAGTGCTTCCATACGTTTCAGCAGGTTGCTGGCAGGAATGAAACAGCAGTTCAGGAAACTCTTGAAAAGGCGGACAAAGTCTGTGCCTATGAATACAGCTATCGTTGCAGGCCAGCAGGTTTTTAATGAAGTACTGCACCTGGTAAAACATGCTTCAACGCCTGTTGTTGTGAAAGGCAGGATAGCCCCTGAAGAGCAGGATGCGGAAGCACATATCGGGAGGCTTGCAGAAGCAGCAAGCATCATTAAAAAAGAAGATGTACAACAATTACTTTTCTGTGAAGGTGAGATAAGTTTTAAGAAAATAATTGAAACCTGTGATGTGCTGCATGGTAAAGCCTGTTTTCTTTTTCATGGCAGCAATACAGGTTGTATTGTTGGCAGTAATGATAAAAACACAACAGGAATTTTTATCTCCCGTGAATGATCGGTTATATGGAACGAAGCCAGCTGCTTATCACAGGTTCAAGGGTATTGTTTTCATCGTTTCTCATTTCCTGCGCCTCAAATTTTTTTAGTTGCTCCAATGAATCTGTTAATGAAAAATTTTCCTGCTCACAACTATAAAACAGCTTTTGTTCCCGTAAATGTTTGGCCAGGTATTCCTGCTCTGTTTGCCCGGGCGTAGGCACCAATACTGCAGTTTTGTCCAATGTATAAAGATCCATAACAGTTGAGTAGCCACTTCTTGCCACTATTTGTTCTGACCTCAGAATAAGATCATTGAGTGTGCCGGTTTCAAGATGATTGAAGATGGTGATTCCCGGATGCTGTACGGTAAGTGATTTGTTTGTACCCGGTAATCCTCGTACCAGCGTTACGCTTCCATTGAAACGGCTGAGTTGCTTTAATAAAATGTTTTCAAAAATACTTCGCTGTGGTTCGGGGCCTGATAGTAAGATCAGCAGGTCGTTGTTTTTTTCAGTAATATCTTTTTTCCTGAACCTTGATAAAGAGCCGAGGTATTTAACCGGAACACCTGGTGATTTTTCGGGGTGAGAAAGTTCCCCGGCGAGACCGGGAAATTTTTCATTGTCAGGGATCCAGCATTCATCAAACTTACTGATGAAATAGTAGTTTATCTTCTGTGCTATTTTTTCTGTGAGTGAATTTCCTGTTTTTATGTTCAACTGGTGGGTGATAAAAACAGAAGGGATAGAGCTGTTATGCAATCCGAAACGATTGTCAGAAATAACGGCATCGATCTTTTGCTCTTTGATGGTCTTTGCCAGCCATTTTTTTTCTCTTGATATGGCAAGCAGGATTCGGGGAAGCTGTAAAAGCATTTTGCTAAAGAAGAAACGCTTGTTTTTGCTGTAGCTGACCCTGTATCCTTGCAACCGTAAAATTACTAACGATGGGTGCTGGTTTTCGAGTATGGCCAGGCTTTCGGATTCGCCGGCAACCACTACCTGGATACCGGAGTTGATGCAATTGTTAATTATTGGAATACAGCGGGTAGCATGGCCCAGACCCCAGTCGAGGGGAGCTACCAGTACCCGCTTAACTGTTCCGGCTTTGTTAATATTTTCTGCAAACGGCAAAACAGGGCAATATTTATTAGTGAAAATAGTTTAATTTGGTAACCTGAATAAAATGAATAAGATAACAAAACTCATCTTGGTAATTTTAACCGGAGCCTGTTTGATGGCAACAGGATGTTCTTCATCTAAAAAAGGACAATGCGGCTGCCCTCAGAAACAAGGAATGGTTGGTTACTGATACCTGAAACTTTCAGATTTCTATATGAACAACTCAAACCGGGATCTTCTGGTGTTATTCAAACAGGAATTGATGACGCCCCAGGCTATTGAGCATGAGGTGGCATGGTTGCATGAGTTATTGTTCATGGTAGAACGCCTGGATAATTTTGTAAAAGCCCACGAGTTAATTGATCTCAACAAATACAAGGTTACCAATAAACCCTTTGATCTGAAGAAAGCCATCCGCAGAAAGAAAGATCAACCCTTTGTATTTCTCAATAACAAGAACTGATTTCTCAACTTAATTTCAGCAGTGCATCTTTTAGCTTACCAAGCATGGTAGATATCTCTTCTTTTTTGGCACATCCAACACTTATTCTGTACCAGCTATTGTCTTTGCCGGCGCCAAAAGCGCTGAATGGAACAATAGCCAATTTGGCTTCGTCGAGAATATAAGCAGTAACATCGGTTTGCTCTTCAAGCATTTTGCCGGTAGCAGTTCTTTTACCAACAAGGTTGATCCTTACGGTAAGGTAAATGGCAGCCTGCGGAATGATGGCGTCAACAGCAAATCCTTCTTCCTTTAGCCTGGTAAATCCTTCGTATATCTTCTGAAGCCTGTAAGAAACTTCTTCCTTGAAATGCGCAAGGTATTGTTGAACAGCCGTATCCCGGGAAAGAAATTTTGCAACAGCGTGTTGTTCAGCCATGGGCGCCCAGCTTCCGATATGACTGTTGAGCGAACGCATTTTTATGATCACTTCAGCAGGAGCCATGGTCCAGCCCACACGTACACCCGTAGCCGCAAAAGCCTTACTGATACCATCAATGAAAATGGTATAATCTTTCATAGCAGGCCTTAATGCTACAGGATTGTAATGCCTGGTTTCACCAAACGTAAGTGTCCAGTATATCTGGTCGAACATCAGGTATAATTTCTTTTCACCTTCTTTCCTGGAAGCATTTTCTTCGATTATAAGATCACAGATCGCTTCCAGTTCATCCTTATTGAATGTAGTGCCTGTTGGGTTCAATGGTGAGCACAATGCCAGCATGGTTGCGCCTTTGATGTGTGGCGCTATCTGTGCGGCGGTGGGCATGAAATTATTTTCCCTGGTAGCTTCAATAACAACATGCTCTCCTTGTGTGAAATGGATATAGTGATTGTTATTCCAGCTAGGAACAGGATATATTACTTTATCGCCTTTATCAACAACGGTTCTGTATGCTGAATAAATCAGCGGGCGGCCTCCCGCTGATATCAGGATCTCCTGTGGTGTGTATTTTACACCCTGGTAAGCTTCAATGAAATTGGATACAGCGATACGAAGATCCAGTTCCCCTTCAGCAGCAGGATAAGTGGTTTTTCCTTCTTTATAAGAATTGATGATCTCTTCGAGCAATAAATCCGGGATCGGAAATTCTGCAGAATCAAAATCCCCGATGGTATAATTGTATATATGTTCCCCTGCTCTTATTTTCTCTTTTATCGTGGCGCCTAGGCGTACGATCTCTGAAGCAATAAGTGTTTCGGCAAGTTCACTGAACCTGAGTTTGGCCATTAGAAATGATTAATAAGTGAAGCTTGAGGCAAAAGTAGCTTTTAGAGGTCAGGATAACAAAGACTTGAAAAAATATTAATAATTATCATTTATCCGGTATTTTAAACATGATTTTTGTCAGGTCGTTAGTTTTTTTTCAAAAAAAATTGAACCAAATTGAATATCCACATTAAAAAATTGACGGTATAATATTATATTTACGATACCAAAACAATTGAATGGTTCGCAATTCGGGTTACCCGTTACAGGAACACAGGATTTATAAAAAGCTTGGTTACCTTTGCAATCATCCCGGTTAATAAGAATTTCATATTCAACTGTAAGTATAGGAATCTGTTATGTTCAATTTAATACTCTTTGGCCCCCCGGGCAGTGGAAAAGGTACGCAAAGTGAAAAGCTCATAGAACGCTATGGGTTAAAACACATCAGTACGGGTGATTTGCTGCGTTCTGAAATAGCCCGCCAGACAGCCCTGGGCCAGGAAGCCCAGAAATTTATGGATAAAGGACAATTGGTTCCTGATGAAGTAGTAATTGGCATGATAAGTTCTGCATTGGATGAAAATCCGCAGGCAAAAGGATTTTTATTTGATGGATTTCCACGTACTGCAGCCCAGGCAGAAGCACTCGATAAATTACTGGATCTCAAAAACAGTTCCATTGCAGTAATGCTTGCCCTGGATGTAAGCGAAGATGAACTCATCAAGCGACTCGAAAAAAGAGGACAGACCAGCGGCCGTTCAGATGATACCAATCACCAGGTTATCAAGGCTCGTATTGTTGAATACCACGCAAAAACTGCTCCCGTAGCAGATTATTACCGCAATTTCAATAAGGTTGTAATGATCAAAGGCGAAGGTTCAATCGATGGCATTTTCAACGGCCTTTGTACTGAGATCGATAAAAGACTCCGGGAAAAGCAGGAAACAGCACCACTCTCCGGGGAATAATTCCTTAAAAACATAATCCTTATGTCCCCGCAAAAATTATCATTCCTCGAAAATGATCTTTTTTTATTGCTTGCAGACATCAATGTTGATACAGCTGCAAAATGGGGCAAGATGAATGCTCAACAAATGATTGAGCATTTAGTTGACTTCTTCAATGTGTCTGTAGAGAAAATCATATTTCCTGTTGTAACGCCGGAAGAGCACTTGCCAAAATTCAAAGAATTTCTTTTAAGTGATAAACAATTCAGGGAAAACACAAAAGCGCCTTCATCCGTATTGGGAGAAGATCCTTTGCCACTTAGATGTGCAGATATCGAAACTGCAAAGCAAAGATTGAAAAATGCAGTACAGGATTTTATCGCTTACTTCAACGAACAACCGGACAGAATTACAAATCACCCCGCTTTCGGGCCACTCAATTATGATGAATGGATACAGCTTCATTACAAGCATGTAACACATCACTTAAGGCAGTTTGGAATTGTCTGCTAAACAGCATTGCTGTTAAGTTGGGTATTTGTTGCTCTGCGAAACCACTTTACCAGAAACTGTTAGCAGAAGGGTATCGAAATTTTTTCTTTCCGCCCGGCTGCTACAAAGCAGTTGTAGTTGTAATGGGTAGTTAATCTAGGCTACGTTCTGAGAATGTCAGAAATTTAAGTTAACAAAAGGTATTACGGGGCTTGTGTATATACTTTTACCTTCTTTATATAAAAAATTATATTTAACGCCTACAGAAATTTTGTTGGTAATATTATATCCAATTCCAGCAAATAATCCGGAATCCCAATAATTCTTTTTGATATTAGAGCTATCGGTTTTTGTGGAAACTCTGAGCTGCGTAAATTCCAGGGTTGTGATGATCTTTTTTGTAGGATTGAATTGAGCCATAATATTTGCCCCATAAGTTATTGTGCTTTGAATCTTCTTTAAAGAGCTGTAGCTTCCTTGTATACCAACACCAGCTGAAAATTTATCTGAAAATCTATAGCTGAGGTTTGGAGATAAGCTAATATTTGTACCTCCTATAAAGTTCAGCCCAAAGCCACATCCAAAATTTAAACTTCGTTGTTTTTTTGATATTAACGAATCTGTTTTTGGCGCTCCGGTACTATCCTTGCCTGTTTGAGAATACAAACTATTGTTAACTAAAAATAGTCCGGCTAAGATGAACAGTATTAATTTAGTTTTTCCCATTTTTTCTTTTTAATTCCCATGAAACTTATATTCACGGGAAACAGTAAAAAAAATTCGCAGTGCCCTGTTTAAACCCATACCCGGACTTTAATTTTAATATGGTCGTGCATAGAATAAACCGAGCTGCGAATTGTTGTCAATAAAATTCATATCAAGCCCATCTGTTCCACCGTCGCCGTTAACATCAGACATGTTGTATCCGAAGAAGCCAAGCTCATTGTCTATCATATTCATGTCTTGCCCGTCAATGCCTCCATCCCCGTTAATGTCTCCTGCATAAAAGGCGAACACATTACTGCCAACATTTTTCATCACTGCAACAAAGCCATCATCATATGCCTTGATCAGTCCGGTGCTGAAATCATAAGTAATGTTATTTGCGAAGAGAACAGGCAGTTTACTCCATGTTTCAATGCTGTTACGATGTTTAATCGCTATATAAAATGAATTGCCACTTACGGCACCGGGGAATTGCATGGTTGCAGTACCATTGGTATGCAATAGGGTGGTTGTAGTGTAATCAGGATTCTGATTAGAAAGGCTGGTTGCAGACCATAAGTTCACAGTAATCATGTCGCTTGCTGTTGGATCACTGCTTAAACCAAGATCAAACATATTGGCGGCCATGCTGTTGTTTCCGTTGTAAAATCCTTCCAGGAATAATTTCAGGTTGAAGGTAATCGAGCAAGGATTTACAACAACCGACACCTGCTGTGTGTTGCTGCATCCATTCGACGTAATTACAAAATCATACACAACTGTGATCGGCGAGCCTGTTGTGTTGATCAGTATTTCATTGGGATTAGATGTTTGCGGAATAGTAACAGCGGCGTTGCTTATACCTGCAACAGCGGCTCTTGTCCAGGTAAATGTTGCTGTTGCCGGAGCCATTGCCGGAACATAATTGAATGTTGTACTGCTGCAGATACCCGGTGCAGTAAGTGTACTTGTAAGATATGGCACTGGTGTAAAAGAAACCGGGTCGGAAGCAATACCATTAGCAGTTACAACCAGCGAATAGGTTCCTACGGGCAAACCAGCAGGAAGTGTAAACTGGCAATTGTCTGCCTGGGCTCCTCTTCTCACGCCGGTAGAGTTCCAGTTAAAAGTTCTGCAGTAATAAACATTTGATCCATTGGTTAACCTGATAATGGGATAATTGGTCGACATCTGCCAATCGTCACCATAAGAAGCACCCTGGGATATACCATTGAATTGTGTTCCGGATATCTGGAAAGAATTGCAGGAAGTCTGTGTTATGCCGGTGATCGTTGGTTTACCGGAAGCTGTTTGCGAACCTGTGGGAGTATACACATAATAGCGGGATGAATTCGAACTCTGGTTTTGTGCGTACAACACACTTCCGTCCGGCAGGTCAAGGAAATTGGTTTGATAACAGGCGATGTTAAGAGACATGGCTCCACCGGGTGCATGTATCTGTGTAAAAGTATTGGTTAGGTAATCAAACTCGTAAAAATAAGTAGGGGGAATGAAGAGTGTAGCTGATGATGTTGGTGCCGGCGAAACAGCACAAAGTACTTTTCCATTAGCCATCATTGCCATGGGTGCATCAGGAGCTCCATTGGCATTGGGTACGGTGGGGCCTACAGTCCAGGTACCCGGACTGGTACTGCCGGATGGCGTATAGAACGCAGTAGCTCCTTGCGAACCAATGAAGAAAGCTCTTCCATCCGGTAAAAGAACAGCGGCGCCTGTTTCATCACCAAAAGGATCGTACAGGTTTACCGGAACTGTGGCATCTGCAATCCAGGTATTTGTTGCAGGAATATATCTTTCAGAATTCGTACTTAAGCGGTCAACAAATAAGATACTGTTATCAGGGAGCTTTATCCATACCGATTCATTGTGTATACCAACACAGGTAGGGCCGGTACTATTTGTATTGGTAACAGGATTATAAATACTGGTGGTTCTTAGTGTTCCTGTGACCAGCGCCTGCAACACTCTTCCATCTTCCAGTATTTCAGAATTGGCATCGCTTATATTAACAGCAGGAGAAGGTGCAGCGGTCCATGAATTGGTAAGTGGGTTATAGGTTTCTGCTTTTTGCAGACCTGTACCATATTCTCCACCGGCTACATAAACCCTTCCGTCTTTCAGCACCTGCGAAGAAAAGAATAAACGAGTGTCTATCATGGGTGCAATAGTTGACCATGTTCCGTTTATATAACTGCCATTAATGTCTGGCGTTAGTTTATCCCACAATGTACCATTTCCATCTGATCCTCCCGAATTTGAGTGGCATATTACCGATCCATCGGAAAGTAAAAGCATTACACCATGATTGGCATGTGGTGCCAGGGCTGTTACCGGGGTCCAGATACCTTCATCAATAACAGTTTGCAAACCAGCCGGGCATGTTACCGTGGGCGTTTGAGTACCCATACTGCCTGTGCCTGTTACCTGCGTGCAGCAGCCCGATAAAATATCGCCAAGAGCAGCATTGGGAGCAATATTGTATGCTATCCAGAAATAATTGGTTCCTTCCGAAAGTGTTGCAGAACCCGAAACCGTGTAGGCTCCGTTAGGCCCTGTAACAGTGGATCCGAATTGTGTTGCAGTAGAAAACACATTACTGTTACCGGTGAAGAAAACCTTCGCATTGGTTATGTCTGATAATGGATTTGTACAACCGGCAGTTGAAAGATTTAACCCTGTAACACCAAAGGGAGTAGATGTACCGCTAACCACAACCTGCAAACGGATCACTGCATTATTGGTAGCCCCCCTGGGAGCACCGGAAGCATTATTTACAAATGCAGTGGTGCATGATACGAATGACATGGGTAAAGCAGCCCCCGGTGTCCATGTATATGTTAAACCAGATGCCGGGAAGTTTGTGGATGACATATTGCAAACAGCACTGATGGTAGCACCAGCAACCGAAGTAGCCCAGGTATTTGTTCCATTCGTTACACTTCTCAGGTTAAAGTCGCTGGTAGAATTTCCAACCAAACCAACATCCCCACCTTCGCCGGCAGCATCTGCACAATTATTGGCACCCATGGTTGTAACACAGGTAACAGTGCCCATCACCACCTGTACGGTATTAGTGGTTTCATTTAATATGATCTGGAATGACCAGTGGTTTCCGGTGGTTGAAAAATACTGCCTGCAATCTGTCCACTGAATAACAAATTGCCGGTTAGGCGCTGAGCCCATCACACCATATTGAATGGAAGAAGATGCGGTGGTTCCGCGGAGGTCTGTTCCATAAGCAGCAATTGAATTGGCCGGACTGTTTTGAACTCCGCAATAAGCAGAACTTGAAGAAGTAGCCCCCAGCGTAATGAATCCGTTTGCATTTATAGTAAGGTTTGAGAACGCCGTATTATTATACGTAAAAGAGAACGGCATCTGTATAAGTGATGACACGGCATCATCCCACGCAGAGCCGGTAAGGAAAGTTGTTCCCCCCGATAGTGGCACGTAGTTACTCGTGGAAGACGCAAAAGTGTAATTTGATACCAGAGCCTTTGCAGGGTTAGTAGCTGAAATAGATAGTAACATCAGCAGGGCCGGGATAAACGATTTACAGGCAGGTAGTTTTGCCAGCGAAACTTTCTCAAACATAGCAGTTGGTAGTATTGGTTATTAATATTCCGAAGAAATTCTGATTTCAATTTCCGGTAGTTTCAATAAATAATTCAAATTCGTATGTTGAACTACTTACGAAGCTGGTTTGATATGAAAAGTAAAATCTATTATGATTCTGAAAACACTTTGCAGGATAACAATAATAAATATAGTGTTTTTTTACAACCGGGCTGTTTTATTGTAATTAATATAAGAACGCTATTTTCTTTTCTTCCTTAGCTTTGCGCCATAACGAAATGCTATGCAAAAATTAGGGAACTATATCAATGGAAACTGGGTTGATGGAGATGGAGAAGGCCAGTTGCTATTCAATGCTGTAACAGGGCAACCGGTAGCGGCAGCTACAACCAAGGGGCTGGATTTTGAATCAGTTTTGAAATATGCCCGCACAAAGGGTAACACGGCGCTGCGTAAAATGACCTTCCAGGAAAGGGGAAGGATGCTTCGGGCTCTTGCCTTGCACCTCCTCAGTAAAAAAGAAAATTTCTACAATATCAGTTACCAAACGGGAGCCACCAAGGTTGATAGCTGGATAGATATTGAAGGAGGGATCGGCAACCTTTTTTCCAATGCTTCATTGCGTCGTAAATTGCCCGATGATCCTTTTTGCCTGGATGGCGACCCCATTGCCTTGAGTAAAGGAAATACTTTCATGGGACATCACTTACTTGTTCCGAAAGAAGGGGTTGCGGTACATATCAATGCATACAACTTTCCTGTTTGGGGTATGCTTGAAAAAATTGCTGTGAATTTACTGGCAGGAATGCCCGCTGTGGTAAAACCGGCAACAGTTACCTCATTTCTTACCGAGGCGGTTGTAAGAGAAATAATCCATTCAAAGATATTACCCGAAGGAACTCTTCAATTGATCTGTGGAAGTGCCGGAAATATGCTTGATTATGTTGGATCACAGGATGTGGTTACGTTTACAGGTTCTGCATCAACAGGATTAAGCTTACGATCGCATGCAGCCATATTAAAGGAAAATGTGCCATTTAATATGGAAGCCGATTCTTTGAATTGTATTGTACTGGGGGAAGATGTTCAGCCCGGGCAAGCTGAATGGGATATTTTCGTAAAAGAAGTAAAAAAAGAAATGACCGTAAAGGCCGGTCAGAAATGTACGGCTATCCGCCGCATTTTTGTTCCTGAAAATAAAATGGAGGATGTATGGAAAGCCATTGCTGCAGAGCTTGATAAAACAGCGATCGGAAATCCGCTCAATGAAAAGGTCCGCATGGGATCAATGGCCGGGCAAACCCAAAGAGAAGAAGTGAAGGGACAGGTGCAAAGATTGCTGGCGTCATCAAAAATAATCTATGGTTCACTTGATAGTGTGCATGTGATCGATGCTGATGCCAAAGAAGGGGCTTTCATGAGTCCTTTGCTGTTACTGAATGAAAAACCTTTGTCAACAGAAGAGCCGCATAACATCGAAGCTTTCGGCCCGGTAAGCACAATCATGCCGTATAAAAATATGGACGAAGCTATTGAACTGAGTAAGAAAGGAAAAGGCAGCCTTTGTTCTTCTATTGTAACTGCAGATGCTAAATCGGCGAAACAATATGTGATCGGTGCGGCTTCTCATCATGGAAGAATTCTTGTGTTGAACGAAGAGTGTGCAAAAGAAAGTACTGGCCATGGTTCCCCACTGCCCATGCTGGTTCATGGTGGCCCCGGCCGTGCAGGTGGTGGAGAGGAAATGGGGGGATTAAGAGGCATCAAGCATTACCTGCAACGCACGGCGATACAGGGATCTCCAACTATGATCACTGCCATCAGCAATGTATTTCAACCGCATGCCAAAGGCAATCATGATGGTATTCATCCTTTTAAAAAATATTTCGAAGAATTGAATATCGGCGACCAGATCATTACAGACAAACGATTGATAAGCTCTGAAGATATCGATCGTTTTGCAGACATCAGCGGTGATCATTTCTATGCACACCTTACCGCTACTGATTTCGCAGGTACCATGTTTGAACAGCAGGTAGCGCACGGATACTTTATCATGAGTGCAGCTGCTGGATTGTTTGTAGACAGCTACGAGAAAAATCCAGTATTACTTAATTACGGAATTGACGAACTTAGGTTTACCAAACCCGTTTACCCAGGGGCATCTATATATATACGATTCACCTGTAAAGAAAAAACCGCACAGGAAATGAAAGAACAAAACCCGGATGTGCAGATGGTAAGGGGCGCTGATATACCAAAAGGTATTGTTAAGTGGT
>JAFDXA010000389.1 GCA_018268185.1 Bacteroidota bacterium | reverse complement strand
GAACTTATACTGTTTCTACCAGTTGTGGAACCAGCATGGCCACATCAAATCCTATAGTAATAACTTCTATACCTGCAGGATCATCTGCATCTGTTTCAATAGCGATTACAACCGGAAGCAATCCTACCTGCCCGGGTGTAATGCAGATCTTTACGGCTACACCAGTGAATGGTGGTAACCTGCCTTCATACCAATGGAAAGTGAATGGAGTTAATGTTGGAACAAACAGCGCCACCTACACAACTACTTCGCTTGTGAATGGTGATGTGGTGACATGTGTGCTCACTTCAAACATCAGTTGCCTGGCTGCAAGCCCGGCTACATCAAACGCCATTACCATGGTTGTAACAACACCTGTTGATCCTTCAGCTACTATTGCTATTACAACAGGTACCAATCCATCATGCAGCGGAAGCCCTGTAACATTTACTTCTACTGTTTCAGACGGTACCAGCCCTATATACCAATGGTATGTAAATAATGTAGCGGTAAGTGGCGCCACTTCAAATACATTCACTACCTCATCGCTTTCCGATGGCGACCAGGTAAGATGCGATGTTACAAGCACCAGTATTTGTCCTGATAAGGCCACACTTGGTACCGGAACAACTTATAATGATTACCGCAGTGATGTGGGTGCTGCTTATCCTACCTATTATGGCAGCGGCAGGCAGCAATACCTTATTACTGCTGCTGAACTGCAGGCGTTGGGTTTCAGCAGGGGTTATATGCGTTCCTTTGGGTTTAATGTAGGTTCAATAACCGGTAATCCTTCTGTATTGATGGGATATACGATCAAAATTGCACAGACATCAGCAACAGTGATGACAACAAACTTCCTGTTGCCTGCATTCACCACTGTTTACGGACCGGTGAATTACACGCCAACGCTTAATTCACTCAATACACACCTGTTCACAACGCCATTCCTATGGGATGGAACTTCCAATATTGTAATTGACATCTGTTTCTCCAACCAGGTTACCGGAAGTGCTGCTTATGTAAATCAGCAAACCGCTACTGCATTTGTATCCAGCACTTATTACCAGGTTGATGGAACTGCCGGTGCAACAGCTTGTTCACGTACAACCGGCAATGCTGTTTTGATGAGACCAAACATTACATTTACAATTTCTGATCTAAAAACAGTAAGTTCCAATACCATCACAATGGGTGTGAATGCAAATAACACTTATACCTTCACCGGTTCGGGTAACTGGGATGTTGCTTCTAACTGGGCAAACAATACCATACCTCCTTCACCATTACCATCCTGCTCCCAGATTGTTGTTGATCCACCATTAGGACAGGAATGTGTTCTGAACACAACACAGGTGATCGCCCCGGGAGGAAAGATCACAGTAAAACTCGGTAAGAAATTAAGGATACCTGGCAAACTGGATGTACAGCAGTAAAAGGTTTTTACTTACATAGAATAAGGTTGATAAAACTGATTTAACTTCAATTTTATCAACCTTATTTTTTATCCAGATTTTTTATGTGGACATGCCCCTACTGCAACCGCCAATTTAAAAAAGATCACCAGGTTCATTCCTGCAACGATAAAACACTGGATGATTTCTTTACTGGAAAGACTGACCATGTAAAAAAACTATTCAGCCATCTTATATCAGTTTATAAAGAACTGGCACCCGTTTCTGTTTATCCGCTCAAATCGATGATCGTTATTGTGCTGAAAGAAAAAAGATGCATTTACATTCCGCAGATCGGCAGGAATTTCATTGACGTTGTATTTCCTTTTAAACAAGCATATCACGACAACCTCTGCTTTACAAAGATAAAAGCCGTGCCGGGCAGCGATGATCACAACCATTATTTCAGGATGGAACTGGAAGAAGATATCAATGATGAAGTGAAGCATTTCATCAGGCTATCACTCAGTCAATAAATTTATTCAGCATTGTAAATAAACCTGTCTGTATATTTTTTCCCATCAGCAGCAAACATGGTCAATTGATAGGTCCCTTTTGCAAAACTGTTTGGCAACTTAATACGAACCTGGTTTTGTTTATCGTCAAGATTGATCAACTGCTTCATCAGCAACTGTCCAGTGATTGTATAAATATTCAATTCGTAATTTCCGTTTGGTAATGAGTTTGTTTGAATAGTTATTACGGATCCATGAACCGGGTTTGGACTAACTTTTATGAACCTGTCGCCAGCTACAGCGACCTCTTCTGTTTCATTTCGTAAAGATTCTGATTCATATCCCCCGTTTCTGAAAACAAGCATGAACCTGTCGGACCTTGCAGAAGCAGGATCCTCGGTTACAGAGAATGAAAACCAGGTGCTGTCCTGCAGGCTTATTGTTGTACGCTGGTTGTTCCACCCGTCTATTAACCATGCCTTGATCCCTGTTGTTATGTGCTGTGGAGCGAACGCCAGTTTATAATTCTGCCGGCGAAGATGATTCATGAAATAAAATATGGTATCCCCGTTTCTGATCCTGTTGTGCGCTTCTACAGCCAATATCGAACCATTTCTTTGTATACCGAAATTCTCACCATCGTTTATGATCTTGAGTGCATCTTTATGATCAACTTCATTAGACAAAAATCTATCGAATACAACCACATTAGCATCGGCGATCAAACCGGCTCCATTGAATAAACCTGCAGATAAAAATTGTTTTTCACCTGCCTGGTTGCTGAGTGGCAATGATCCCCTGTTCACCTGCCTGCTACCTGTAGCCTTGCAGCTTTCGTTGAATACAACATTTCCACCGGTTCCGTTGCCATGCACAAAAAAGGCCTGCCCCGATTCAATGTAAGGAGCCGGAACTCCTGCAGGATAGTAAGCAGTAGCCGGGTTACCCGAAGGAGGAACGCCTACTGTAGGAATATAACCGGTAAGACCTGAAATAGTTTGCCATCCCCCCAGGTTATAATTACCGGGCAGCAATGGATCCCAAACATAAAACACGTCATCTATTGCTGTGGTAAGACCGTACAGGGAAGAAAAAGATATTCTTGCCGGGTAAGGATTTCCTATTGTTTGGAATTTATTGGCAGCAACAGTTACTGATGGCGGAAGATTGGTTGGAGAATGTATGAGTCCGCGGCTACGCATCACTGTGTTGTTTGGCGTTCCGTTAAATGTAATAACCGACCTGTCGCCCCTTACAAACAGCATGTAGCCAAGCTTATTCTGCAATGGAACAGATGTATTGGTAACTCCCTTCCAGTTAAGGGCTGCTTCGTCATAATACTTCATAGACGGCAATGCAGTAGTAATATCAAATCCCGAACCCGTACCTGTAATAATTGTTCCATACCCCGAAGGCGTTGTGCCCGATTCCTGCCATGATTGAAAAATGGATTGCCCGCTTACAGGTGTTGAAAGAAATTGCCATGATTTTGGATGTTCACCATTGGCCGCAACTGTGCCCGTATTGATAAAACGTTGCACTTCAAATTTGCCGGTGCCTGTATAGCTGATCGAAGCCAGAGGGCCAATCTGCCATACACTGGCAGTTCCGGTACGTGTTGATTTAAGCGTGATAGTATCGTTGTCGAGATTGATATTTCCTGCAGTAGGCATCAAAGCTCCGGTAATGCTGAAGGATTTATTCAGAACAACACCCGAAGGATTATTTATTTCGAGGTTGTTCATCGCCGCCACTGAACCTAAAACTCCCGGGAAGGATTGGCCGCTGGTATTGCCGGCCAGTGTTAAAGTTCCGTTGTTTGAAATAACACTTCCGTTATTGGTATAAGTTCCGAAAACAGTAAACTGGCTGGTATTATTGATACCAAGTGATGATCCGTTACCCAACAGCATATTTTTTACACCGTTTGTAAATCCTGTACCAACTACCGGGTAATTGGCAAGGCCTGTGGGAATGATCACATTGGTGGTATCATAAGGTATATAACCACCGCACCAGTTTACTTTGTCATTCCAATCAGTATTCACGCCCTTCCAGGTACTGTTGGCGAGATCAATGCTTTGGGTTTCGTAAGCGCCCATGTCAACGGTTGTATATTTGATACGGGTAAAGCTATCAAGGTCTTTGCCAATTCCTGCGGGAACAAAACTGTTATCTCCTGCATTGATAGCCGGGCTGCAGGCCTGCAAATGATACTCGCCTAAAGTTGTTGGTGCCGCAGATGGAGATACTTCTGTAACGAATTGAGGCGATAAGTTTAAGTTACCTGCACCTGGTGCGCCCCCTTCTATAATGGAATTGAGGCGTGTACCGGAAGATATCAGTGCTGGTGAATTATTCCATACAATCGAGTTTTTAATAACTGCAGTACCATAGAGCGCTCCGTATGTTGCAGCTTTGTTGCCGGAAAAAGTGCAGTTGATTACTGAAGGGGTTGAAGAAAAGGAATAGATTCCAGCTCCATCTCCTATTGCCTTATTGCCGGAAAAAAGTGAATTGCTGATCAATGAATTTGCTGCGGTAGTTATATATATACCGGCCCCGTACGACCCGGCTGCTGTAGTTTCATTTGCCTTAAAACTACATTTGTCAATTTTCAATATGCCTCTACGGTTAAAAATTCCACCTCCTCCCAAATTCCGGAGCACATTATTTACAAATGAACTGTTTTTAATGGTTAAGCTGCCGCTATCCTGGAATAAGCCGGCCCCTCCCCACCCTGCATAATTGAATGAAAACTTACAATTGGCCATATCAATTACAGAAGTATCAGCATATAATCCTCCGCCAAGGTATTTCAAGATCTTAAATCCATTTACCGTAATATCTCCTACAGGAAGATAAGTTGCGTTGCCGCTTTTAACTGTAAAACCATCTATGGATGAGGCTGTGCTGATACCTGCCCCGATCAGTACATGATAACAATTATCAATCGTATCGTTTGCTATGCCGATATCACCACTCAATATGGTTTCATTTGCCACAAAATCTCTTCCTGAAGTATCTGTTTCGCCGCCTGCAAATCCGCCAAATAATTTCACATCTTGTGGTAATACAAATGATGCATCCCGGTCGGTACTATGACATAGTGAATTCAGGTAGGCATCTGCAGCGTGGTAAATGGGTTTGTAAGTTCCTTTTGCTACCCATATTTCTTTTACATCTGTATTCCCCCTGGCTTCCTTCAGGGCATCTGCCAGTTGCGTAACAGCGTTACCCCAACTGCTGCCGTCACCACCACCCAAAACATTTGAACTGTCAACATATACAATACCGTTTGAGCCGGGTTTTGCCAGATGTTTTTCATAAGCTCCCATATCTACCCTGGCAAATGCAATGCGGTTATTGCTATCCAGGTCTTTTGTTATTCCTAGAGGGATAGAGGCATTGCTTCCTGCATCAACAGCCGGGCTGCATTTCTGCAAATGGTAGTCCCCAAATGGAATTGGTGCTGATGATGCTAATGACGGGGCAATGAAAAGCGGATTTGAATTTATGTTGCCTGTGCCAGGATATAATGCATCCTGAACAGCGCTATATTGAATATCAGCAGAACCATTGATAACTGACAGTCCTGTATTTCCATAAATAATACTGTTTCTTACCACAGCATTAAAGTCAGCTATAAGAAGCGCACCTCCTTGCCCAGTAGCAGCATTTCCTGCTATGGTACAGTTTTCAACGAGGTATGGATATCCGGCAGCGCTTCTGAAATGAATACCACCCGCTTCGGTTGATTTGTTTCCTGATATAAGACAATTGATAAACTCGCTTCCATTATGGCTGCATATACCCCCGCCAACATTAGCAGATTCGTTTCCTGAAAAAATGCAGTTAACCAGTTTCGACCGGATAGAATTATCTTCCAGTAAGATACCCCCACCCAACCCACCAGAGTAATTGGATATAACCTCGCTGTTGTACATTTCAATACTTGAACCCAAGATGTTTGCCAATGCCCCTCCGATTGACGATGCTGTATTTTCCCTGAAACCACAATTATAAGCTTTAACAAAAGAGTTATTAACATTAAACATACCACCTCCTCCTCCCCCCGCGATATTATAAATAAAATTGCAATATCTAATTACAGGTGATGAGTTCACATTATCCATGCCTGCTCCACTCATGCTTGCTTTGTTATATGAGAAAACACAGTTCGTGATAATAATATCAGCATAATTGTTGTGCATACCTCCCCCCGTTGTGCCGTTTCCTTTAGTAACTGTAAAACCGTTAAATTCTGTATCAGATCCGGCATTACTACATACAACAACCGAAGTGCAGTTATCGGAATAATCGTTCAAAACTCCGATATCTCCACTCAGGATGGTTTTATTTAGAGTAAAGTTTCTTCCTGTTGTATCTGTTTCCCCTCCTGCAAAACCTCCATATACCTTCAGGTTATTTAGAAGTACGAATGCACTGCCTATATCTGGGCTATTGCATGCCAGTGGCCTGTAATTCTGATGGTATTTAGGATAATAAGTTCCTTTAGCCACCCATACCTGCAGGATGGCAGAATTGAATTTTGCTGCCACCAATGCATCTGCAAGGTCAGGTAATGCATTGGCCCAACTATCGCCGTTACCCGTTTTTGTCTGGTCTACATAAACAATACCCGCCGCATTCGGAACGGCAAGAACCAACTGCTTTTCGTAAGCTCCCATATCCACCGTCCCATAATTGATCCGGCTATTGCCATCAAGGTCTGTTGTTATTCCAGAAGGAATATATGTATTACTGCCTGCATTCAAAACAGGGCTGCAATTCTGCACCCTGTAATCACCGCCAGTCGTTGGAGCCGAAGCTGCGGAAATACCATTTACAAAAAGCGGATTTGCATTTACATTACCCGTACCTGTAAATCCACCCTGGATCAGGCTGTAATCAACAGCAGGCGTAGAACCAGAATTATAAAATGTATTTGTAGTTGTTGGAACACCCGCATTTCCATACACAACACAGTTTTGTATAACAGGATTTGATGTACCATTGGCAATTCCTCCACCTTGTGCAGTAGCCCTGTTGCCGGTAATTGTACAATTGATAATAACCGCATCAGAAAGTGCATTCCATATACCGCCACCACCTGCTGCAAGATTGCCGCTGATGAGGCTGTTGGTTATTGCAACCGGTGAACTATTATTAAATAATCCTCCCCCCGTACTCCCGCTTGTATTTCCCGAAATAACTGTTGCCGTAATACCTGCGGTGCCGGTTGAATAGCTGGCAACAGCTCCGCCATTACTTCCGGCTGTGTTGCTGCTAATGGTACAATCTGTAAAGGTTGGAGAGCCACTGCCTGTTAAATAAACACCGCCACCTTCCCCTGTTGCGCTGTTGGAGGTAATAATGGTATTACTGAATGCGGGTGACCCGGTGCCGCTGTTATAGATGCCACCGCCATCATCTGTTGCATCATTACTGGTGAAACTGCAATTCTGGTAAAGGCAACTGGATGTTGAAATGTACAACCCTCCTCCATCACCTGCACTGGTGTTTTGCGTAAAGGTACAGTTGCTGTAAACCGAATTAACTGCAGACAGGTTTTCATATACTCCTGCTCCTGATAGTGAAGCATCATTTCTCCTGAACCTGCAATCGGTTAAGTCAATATTGGAGCTTACTTTATACATGCCACCCCCATAACGCGGATTGATGGAATGTGTATTTACAGTAATATTTGGAACGAGTACGGTAGCATTGGCATTACCGGAAGCTATGGAAACGCCATCAAGTAGGGTGGTTGTGATAGATAAGCCTGCGCAGATCACCACATGATAACAATTGTCGGTTGTTACACCAACAGTTCCAATATCCCCGCTCAGCGTAACAACATTTGTTGTGCTGTTACGCTGGTTTAAGGCAATTTCAACTCCGGTAAATCCGCCATAAACTTTCACCCCGTTCTTTAAAACAAAAGCATCATTCCTGTCTGTAGCTGTAATTACCGTGAGTGCATCCGCCCTGCGGTTTGGCTTGTAGGTTCCCGCTGCTATCCATATTTCATCACCCGCCGAACAGGCATTGATAACGGCCTGTAAATCGTTGCTCGCAGTAGCCCAGGTGATATAGGGCGCCGTACCGGCACTACCGGTTTTTACGTAGCGGACTACTGCATAAGAAAATAAATTTGAAGTAATACAACAAATAAGTAAGACAACTTTTTTGAGAGCGGAAAAATTCTGTTGCATACCAACATTTTTAAGATAGTAAAAGCACCATTTCGGTGCTTCGAAGCTATTGGTATGTGTACTGGAAACCTATCCCCCATTGGGTGATTTAAACACCTTAATATGTAACTAAGTGTTCGGAAAAATTCACATGTGTATGTTTCTTGAAAAAGAAACCCATCAGAGTATGTTGCGTGAGACACTCAACATGGCAATGTTGCGTATGACACCCAACATGGCAAGAGAAGTTATATCGGAACTACACCAATCCCTGCTGTACAGCTTTCAGGCTGGCCTCAGCCCTGCTGGCTACCTGGAGTTTTTTGTAGATATGCTTGGTATGGGTTCGGATAGTATCATAGCTGATGAACAGTGATGCAGCTATTTCTTTGAGCGATTTGCCGGTAACAATATGCCTGAGTATTTCCTGTTCACGACTGCTGAGCTCGTAAGTATTATCTTCAGGCATGGCCAGTATAACATTTTTATTGGCAAAAAAACCAAGTACTTTTTTGGCTATTGAAGTATTGATGGGTGCGCCTCCCTGGTAAACTTCTGTAATAGCTTCGAGATATTTTTGCGGGGGATCTGTTTTTAATATATAGCCTGAAGCCCCATAACACAAGGCTTTGAATATCTTATCACTATCGTTAAATACAGTTTGAATCACAATTTTGATCTCAGGAAAATCCTTGTGCATTTCCTGTGTGATTTCAATCCCGCTTTTCCCCGGCATTTCAATATCCATAAGCACCACATCAGGCATAGAACGCTTAATTTTCTCCTCCCAATGACTGCCATCCGGAAAGGTTCCACAACAACTGTAACCTACCGTACCGTTCAGAATGGCTTCGAGGGCATCCCTGACTAATTTATTGTCTTCGAATATTGCGACTTTGATTTCCATGTTATTATTTAAAATTGCGCATTTTATCCTGGATATACAATACCCCATCAGGGTATTTTTACAGTGAGCTTTACGGATGTTCCGGCCCCCTTAACCGATTGAATAGCGATGGCTGCATTTAAATCCCTGGCTCTTTGTTCCATATTGTTCAATCCATTGCCACGTTTCACTTCGGCAACATCAAATCCTTCTCCGTTGTCTTTTAAAGTTATTGTTACCAAAGCCGGGCTCTGCTCAACCTTCAGTTCAACAAATGATGCATTGCTGTATTTAACTGCATTGTTGATTGCTTCTTTGAATAACAGGTAAATACTACGCCTCGTTTCAGTCGGTAAAATTGTATTACCCAATTGTTCACTGAATCCGGAAAGCACATGTATGTTTTTTATTACAGCTAGCTGCATAGCATAATCTTCCAGGCGTTCCATCAATTGACGCAGGCTATCCTGCCCGGGGTTTATCAGCCACACAATGTCGTTGAGTTTATTTACCATTTCGCCTGCATTGCTCTGTATGATGTTGAGCGAATTTTCGATAGCGCCGGTTTCTTTTTGCTTCACCTGTTCCCTGGCCAGGTG
>JAFDXA010000388.1 GCA_018268185.1 Bacteroidota bacterium | reverse complement strand
GCAATGTTGTTTGGTGCAGGAGAATAGTGACTGAACTCCATGGTTGAAGTGGCACGGCCAGAAGACAATGAACGAAGTTGGGTAACATAACCAAACATTTCACTCAAAGGAACTTTGGCTTTGATCACCTGTACGCCGTGCTTGCTGTCCATACCTTCGAGCATACCACGACGACGGTTAAGATCACCCGTAACATCACCCATGTACTGATCAGGTGTAAGTACTTCCACTTTCATGATCGGCTCGAGCAATACTGGTTTTGCTTTGCGGCCAGCTTCACGGTAACCTTGTTTGGCACAAAGTTCAAACGACATCGCATCAGAGTCCACCTGGTGGAACGATCCGTCTTTTACATTAATCTTCATGCTTGCCATCGGGTAGCCAGCCAATACACCGGTTGTCATCGCAGATTCAAAACCTTTCTGGATGGCAGGAACGAATTCTTTTGGAATCGATCCACCAAACAGTGAGTTTACGAACTGGAATGCGCCTTTATCTTCTTTCAGGAACTCCTCATCAGCAGGCCCGATCTCGAAGATGATATCAGCGAACTTACCACGACCACCCGTTTGTTTCTTGAGGATCTCACGGTGTTCGATCGTAGTGTTGAATGCTTCTTTATAAGCAACCTGTGGAGCACCCTGGTTGATTTCTACTTTAAATTCACGCTTCATCCTGTCGATGATGATCTCCAGATGCAACTCACCCATACCACTGAGGATGGTTTGACCAGTATCTTCGTCAGTCTTAACACGAAGCGTAGGATCTTCTTCTACCAGTTTAGCGATAGCCAATCCCATTTTATCAACGTCGGCCTGTGTTTTAGGTTCAACGGCGATGGCGATAACCGGCTCTGGGAAGGTCATCGCTTCCAGAACGATCGGATGATCTTCATCACAAAGTGTATCTCCTGTTTTGATGTCTTTGAAACCAACACCTGCACCGATATCACCTGCTTCGATGAATTCGATCGGGTTTTGTTTGTTGGCGTGCATCTGCATGATACGGCTGATACGCTCTTTCTTACCGGTACGGGTATTGAGAACATAAGAACCTGCATCGAGGTGACCACTGTACGCACGGAAGAACGCCAGGCGGCCTACGAATGGATCGGTCATGATCTTGAATGCCAGCGCAGCGAATGGTTCTTTTGCATCTGCATGACGCTCAAGTTCAGCTCCTGTATCAGGATGCGTTCCTTTGATGGCTTCAATATCCAGCGGACCAGGCAGGTAGCGGCAGATGGCATCCAATGCAGTCTGTACACCTTTATTTTTGAATGAAGAACCGCACATCATCGGGATGATAGAGATATCGATAACCGCTTTGCGGATCGCTTCATGCATTTCACCTTCAGTGATGCTGTTAGGATCTTCAAAGAATTTTTCGAGCAGTTTGTCATCATATTCAGCAACAGCTTCTACGAGGTGTTGCCTCCATTCATTCACTTCATCAACCATTTCTGCCGGGATGGGCACTTCCTGGTAAGTCATACCTTGTGTAGCATCATCCCAGATGATACCTTTCATGGTGATCAGGTCAACCACGCCTTTGAAATTATCTTCAGCACCGATCGGCAACTGCAGGGGCACAGCTTTAGCGCCCAGCATTTCTTTTACCTGCTTAACAACGTTTAAGAAGTCGGCACCCGCACGGTCCATTTTATTTACGAAACCGATACGTGGTACTTTATAGCGGTTGGCCTGGCGCCAAACAGTTTCTGATTGTGGTTCTACACCCGATACGGCGCAGAACAAAGCCAGCAAACCATCCAGTACACGCAATGAACGTTCTACCTCAACGGTAAAGTCCACGTGACCCGGAGTATCAATGATGTTGAATTTGAATTGTTTTGTATCTGCAGTTTTCTTTCCCTGAACGGTAGGAAAATTCCAGAAACAGGTAGTAGCAGCTGAAGTAATAGTGATACCCCTTTCCTGCTCCTGTGCCATCCAGTCCATGGTAGCCGCACCTTCATGCACCTCACCGATTTTGTGGTTAACACCGGTATAGTACAATATACGCTCGGTGGTTGTGGTTTTACCTGCATCAATGTGAGCGGCAATACCAAAGTTTCTCTGATAACGTAAATCTGCCATCTTTTTTTATTTTAAATGTTGAATTTGAGATTTTGAATGTTGTGCCCGGCTTTTGAAACACAATTCAGCTTCATTGGCGTCGCACGCTTGTACTGTTGATCTTTATTGAGCATATCTTACCCGTGGCTGAACCAGGCTTTTGCCGGTTCTGGGTGCTTGATATGAATGTGTTATGCTCTCATAATATGCTAAATAGTTCAGCGCCATCCTTCCATGCCGAAGCTTTTAGCGCCGCAAAGATAAGAGGTTTTTTGGTTATGGCAAGTGTTTAAGCAAAGATTTATCGACATCGGCAACTCCTGCCTTTTGTGAAAAAAACAGGCTCGATGCTGCACATAAATTGAAAATCAACTGGCTGGGTTTAAAACGAATATCAATCCCCGGAATACATAAAAAAAAGCCCGGGGTAAAAACACCGGGCCGGGTAAGAACAAATCTGCATTAATGCGGCGTTACCGCTACATCCTTTTTTAATGCACCTGCCTTTTCTACCAGTTTCAGAAATTCTGCCCTGTATCCTTCCTCATCATCTCCTGAGGCTGCTCTTGCCAGTTCAAGTACCTGTTGATAACTGGCATCCGCCCTGAATGCTGATTCACGCAGCAGCATTCCAAACTCAGCAACGGCCGAAGCAAACCTCAGGTTGGCCGAAGCTTTCTCCAGGGCAACCTGCCTGTCGGCAACCGGGTGTTCTATCAACTTACTCACCGATCCCTGCGGTTCTTTGTAACGGAACTTGATCGTCATGATCTCGTTGCCAAAGGCAGTGTTACTAAATACTTCTGTACTTCTTTGATACCTGAGTTTATCTACATCCCGCAGGAAAGTATCCTGCACCCCCACCGGTATGATCTCGTACAAAGCAGTTACGGTATGCCCGCTGCCCATATCCCCGGCATCTTTTTTATCATCATTGAAATCTTCTTTCTGCAACATACGGTTCTCGTATCCCACCAGCCGGTAGCCCTGTACTTTCATTGGGTTGAATTCTACCTGCAGTTTTACATCTTTGGCAATGGTAAACAAAGTGCCTCCGAATTCATTCACCAGCACTTTCCTTGCTTCATTGATACCATCGATATAAGCATGGTTACCATTGCCCTTGTCGGCGAGTTTCTGCATTTTACTGTCTTTGTAATTACCCATGCCAAATCCCAGCACCGTTAAGAAAACGCCAGATTCTTTTTCTTTACCGATATATCTTTCCAGTTCATCATCGCTGCTCATACCAACATTAAAGTCGCCATCTGTACACAGGATAACACGGTTATTGCCATTCTTTTTATAATTCTCAAGAGCTATTTTATACGCAAGCTTGATGCCTTCTCCTCCGGCTGTAGAACCCCCGGCTTCCAGGCTATCGATCGCATCTTTTATCTTTATTTTGTTGGCGCCGCTGGTTGCTGGTAATACCAATCCTGCATTGCCTGCATACACAACCATGGAAATCCTGTCTTCTTCCCGCAGCTGGTCGGTGAGCATTTTTAAAGATGATTTCACCAGAGGAAGTTTATTCTCATCTTCCATAGAACCCGAAACATCAACCAGGAAAACAAGGTTTGAAGGAGGAAGATCGTTTACCGGAATTTTCTTTCCCTGCATGCCTATCAGTACCAGCTTGTGATTGCTGTTCCATGGGCAGCCCGACATTTCTGTTGTAAATGAAAAAGGATCATCGCCTGTTGGCTGGGGATAATCGTAATGGAAATAGTTGATCATCTCTTCCACCCTTACTGCACCGGCAGGTGGTATTTCACCATCATTGAGCATGCGACGCACATTGCTGTAAGAAGCGCCATCAACATCAATGGAAAAAGTGGAGAGCGGGTTGTCT
>JAFDXA010000387.1 GCA_018268185.1 Bacteroidota bacterium | reverse complement strand
TGAAAGCTTATTTCATTTGCAAATATAAGACACAGTAGGATTTTAAATACAATTATTCGACTTGCTTCATTACGGTCACTGCAACATTTTATTATTTCAAAAATTAAGTGTGCAATCCTTTGATATTCCTATTTCAGTCTTTTCATGTTACCTATACCATTTGAGTCTAAGAGAATACTAATCAACAGCAATAATAAAAACTGAGCCAAGGACTTATTAATTATTATTCCCTTTCCGCCTTAATTTGACAGTTCTCTGGTCTTTGACCTGTTGATTGAAAACAACCTTTGGATAGCCAACACTAAAATTTATTTTGGATATAAGAGTGAATAGATACAGCATGTCATTTACAACGGGCAGCTTATACCACCGTGAATCGGTGAAGCTGGCCGCACTGTATCTGGAGCTTGGTGACTGGAATGCCGTACGAGATAAGGTCATTTCTAATAATTTGTTACAAACTAGAACACTGAACACGTTAAAGCGCGTCTGTCGCGAAGTCATTTCTCGACTAAAAACGCTTAGCATCGAGGAGTTGGATTTTCTCGTCGAGGCAAATCCCCAGGAACAAGGCTACCTCTTATGGCTCGCTACCTGCCGTCGGTATAGATTTATCGCAGATTTTGCCATTGAAGTACTTCGAGAACGCTACATCACCCTGAAATCCGATGTGAATCATGAGGATTTCGACTCTTTTTTTAATAGAAAATCGGAATGGCACGCAGAGCTTGATGCGATTCAGCCAACGACCCGAAACAAATTGCGGCAAGTGCTTTTCAGAATACTCCGCGAGGCAGGCCTTTTGGCTTCAAACAACATAATTAATGCTGCAATACTTAGTCCAAGACTACTGAATGCGATTCCTCATAACAACCGCCGAGATGTATTATTCCTCCCTGTTTTTGAATCGGATCTGAAGGGAATGGCACAGTGAAAATAGATATAGCAAAAATGCCCATGCAGGATAGGTTTCAGCATCTTTTTACTGTAATCTCTGGGCAACGTTTTCTCATGAAGCAAGGCCTTGGGAATGAGGTGCCGTTCTTTATTTGCCCCTATGAGCCGGAAAGAAGTGTTGAAATGGAGCGACTCCAACGCCAGTTGGTCAACCGCCTAGATCAAGCTGGTGTTCGAATACTGGAGATAAACCTTTACGATCTCTCCATAGAAATACTTAAAGATCGGGATATTTGGGAACAAATCCGTGAAATGGAGGAATCCATTTCCAAAGATCAGCTAAAAGAACTACTGCAAGGGGTTTTGGATCCAGAGACACATCTCGTACCGGCGATTGCTGCCAAACTGGCAAAAAATGATTTTGACGTTCTATTTTTATCCGGAGTTGGAGAGGTATTCCCTTATATCCGCTCTCACAATGTATTGAATAACCTGCAAAGTACAGCAAAAGAAAAACCAACTGTCATGTTTTTTCCAGGAGGCTACACCCACTCTCTGGAATCCGGAGCATCGCTTGAGCTCTTTGGAAGACTCCATGACGACAAATATTACCGGGCGTTCAACATCTTTCAATGCGAAGCTTAACCGAGAAAAACATGACGATCCTTAAGACTATTTTCAAAAAGCCAGTCGACCGCCCAATTGAAGGGGTCATCAAAGCCGATGATGAAGCGAGTCTTCGCCTTGAAATAGAAGAATATGTGTTGACCAATGAGGTAGAGAAACGCCTGGAATCATTCCTTGATGCCTATAACAATTATGAGGGAGCCAATGGCGTTTGGGTATCCGGTTTCTTTGGTTCAGGTAAGTCGCACCTACTGAAGATGCTGGCGTTGCTTTTGGAAAATCGTAAGATCGACGGCACTTCCGCTTTTGATCTGTTTCTGCCCAAGTGCGGCGACAACGAAATCCTTCGCGGCGATCTCAAGCGGGCTGTCGGCATATCCTCGAAAAGCATCCTCTTTAACATTGACCAAAAAGCGGACGTTATAAGCAAAACGCAGATTGACGCGCTCCTTGCTGTTTTCGTTAAGGTCTTCGATGAAATGTGCGGTTATTACGGCAAACAGGGACATATTGCCCAATTCGAGCGAGACCTCGACAGCCGCGATCTCTACGAGCCGTTCAAAGCTGCTTATGAAGCCTTGGCAATGAAGACCTGGCAGAAAGGCCGTGAGCAAGCGCTATTGGAATCCCAAAATATCGCCAATGCATACGCGCAGGTTACAGGAAGTGATCAGGCGCAAGCCGCTGGAATCCTAGACAAATATCGAAGCCAGTATCGCGTATCCATCGAAGACTTCGCAGAACAGGTCCATGCTTATGTGGATCGACAATCTCCTGATTTTCGTCTGAACTTTTTTGTCGATGAGGTTGGGCAGTACATTGCTGAAAACATCAAGCTGATGACTAATCTTCAGACCATTGCGGAAAGTCTGGCGACTAAATGTCGAGGCCGAGCATGGATCATCGTAACTGCGCAGGAAGATATGAACATGGTTGTTGGAGAAATGACTCCCCAACAGGGCAATGACTTTTCAAAAATTCAGGCGAGATTTGCTAACCGGATGAAACTCACCAGTGCAGACGTAGCCGAGGTCATTCAGAAACGCTTGCTCATGAAAAATGATGAAGGTGTCCAACGGCTCTCTGATATCTACCACGACGAAGCAAACAACTTTAAAACCTTATTTGACTTTGCGGATGGCTCCCAGAGCTACCGCAACTTTCAGGATCGCGACCACTTCATCCATAGCTATCCATTTATTCCTTACCAGTTCTCTCTGTTCCAATCCGCAATTCAGAATCTGTCGCAGCACAATGCATTCGAGGGCAAACACAGTTCCGTAGGCGAACGATCAATGCTGGGTGTATTCCAGCAAGTAGCGATACAGATCGGCGACCATCAGATTGGCCAGCTTGCTACCTTTGATCTAATGTTTGAAGGTATCCGGACCGCCTTGAAAGCAAACAGTCAGAGAGCAATCATACAGGCGGAAAACCATCTCGAAAACCCATTTGCTATCCGCTTGCTAAAGGCCCTTTTGCTTGTCAAATATGTAAAGGAATTTAAATCAACGCTCCGAAACTTGTGCGTATTGATGTTAGATGGATTTAACCAAGATCTACCCAAGTTGCGCAAAGCAATCGAAGAAGCGCTCAACCTGCTGGAACAACAGACCTACATTCAGCGTAATGGCGAACTCTACGAATATCTAACGGACGAAGAAAAAGACGTCGAAGAAAACATCAAGAACACCGAGGTTGAATCAGCCGATGTTGCTGCTGAATTGGAAAAGATAATCTTTGATCATGTCATCAAAAATCGAAAGATTCGGTACGACGAAAACGCACAAGATTACCCCTATTCAAGAAAACTTGATGATCGATTGCACGGCCGGGAATACGAATTGGCCATCCATGTCATAAGTCCATTCCACGAAAATATAGAAAACGAATCTATGCTTCGTATGCAAAGCATGGGGCGAGATGAACTGTTGGTTTTGATGCCGCCCGATGATCGTCTGATACGCGACATCCTGATGTACAAGCGGACAGAAAAATACATCCGGCAGAATATCTCTACCACCCAACAGGAAGCAGTCAAACGCATTCTAACCGACAAGGGCTTTCAAAACCGGGAACGTTATGCCGAGCTGCAGCAGCGTGTACAAACTCTATTAGGCAAAGCCAAGCTTCTCCTGGCAGGTAGCGACATCGAGATTGGCGCTGAGGATGCTCAAACGCGCATTACTCGTGGCTTTCATGAACTCATTTCCAGAGCCTATCCCAATCTTCGCATGTTACGCGGCATTCCTTACACAGAAAATGACATTGCCAACCACCTTAAGCGCACGCAGCAGAGTTTATTGGGTAACGATGCCACCACGCTGGCAGAATCTGAGCAAGAAGTGCTCGCATATATTCAAAGCAATAACAGGAGTGGCATCCGCACTACTCTAAAAAATCTGTTGGAAAGATGCGAGCGTAAGCCCTATGGTTGGTACTACGCAGCAGTGCTCTGCACGCTTGCCAATCTCTGCGCCCGTGGCAAAATCGAAGTACGTGCCGATGGCAACCTTCTCGAAGATGACGAACTGGAACGCGCCTTACGCAACAC
>JAFDXA010000386.1 GCA_018268185.1 Bacteroidota bacterium | reverse complement strand
TCATGGCATCAGATCAATCTAAGCCCGTATCACTTGAGTACATGATCAGCCGGTTTATTGACAAGCCCCTAGCCTTTGAACCGGGAGCAAAATTCAGCTATAGTAATTCAGGCTATACTTTACTGGGCTATATTATTGAAAAGGTGACCGGCAAGCCCTACCGGGAAGTATTGGAAAACATGGTGCTGGAACCCCTCAAGCTGGCGAATAGCGGGTATGATTATACTTCACTGGCAGACAGCAATAAAAGCATCGGTTATTACCAATGCGGCGATGATAATTATAAGCCGGCCCCTTATGTTAATTCTTCTATTCTTTATACAACAGGGGCTTTGTACAGCAGTACAGAAGACCTGTACAACTGGCATAAAGCTTTGATGAGAACATCTTTTTTATCTGCGGAATCAATCAAGGCCATGTATACGCCGGTAGCCGGCGCTTATGGCTATGGCTGGCAGGTAGATTCCTTGTATGGGAAAAAAAGAGTCTCTCATTCAGGAAATGTGGCTGGCTTTAAATCCAACATAAACCGCATTCCGGAAGATGATGTTTGTGTGATCGTATTGAGTAATTGTAATAGCAGCCAGGTTGCTTCACTGGTCATGACGTTGATGGCAATTATATATGATAAGCCTTATCAATTACCGGTAGTAAAAAAATCTGTAGAGCTAAGTGCTGATATGCTTAAACAGTATACAGGTACTTATGAATTCAGTCCGCAATTAAGTATGACCATTACATTGGAGCATGATAAACTTTTTATTCAGCCGGTTAATCAACCAAAATTTGAAATCTTTGCAGAGAATGAAACCTCTTTCTTTTTAAGAGATTTTGATATGCAGTTTGAGTTTAAAAAGAACGCTTCAACCGGTATTTTTGATAGCCTTGAGTTTACCCGTAATAAGCAGGTAATGACGGGTAGAAGAACTAATTAAAATATTCAGTTCACTGTGCTGTTTGGTTTTCATTCTTTTGGTTTGCAGTTTGTAAATGATAGCAGAAATTATCTGTCAATAAAAGAGTAAAAAAGCATCAGTAATCAATAGCGCTTAATGAAAATTAAAATAGATCAATTCGTTAAACCATTCAGTTCATTCAAAGCAAAAAGATAAATATATGACAAGCAACCAGCAGCCAGGCGCACATACAATCCGGCAATCTGGCGCCCGGGCTATTTTCCTAAGCATCATTTTTTGGGTATGCTTTCTCTGCTTATTATTCGGTAGCGGAATATTTATTGTTAAAAGTTTTCCGGCAAGTTGGGAGAGATTTGTGTATGGCATTTCCGGTACCCTAAGTGCATTGATGGCTACCTGGCTATTGTTAAAGATTGATAAGAAAACATTTGCTGAAATTAACCTGGTATGGCAGAACAGTAGTTTGATGAAGTTCATAAAGGGAGTTATACTTGGCAGCTTTATTTTCGGCGTTCTCCTGTCGGTTCTATTATTGTTTGCAGATATTGAAATTCAAAACAGCAGCCAGGGAATGAGCTTGTCCGCAGCTGCTGCATATCTTTCAATCATTCCATTGGCATTGGCTGAAGAAATTGCTTTCCGGGCTTTCCCCTTCATAAAATTAGAAAGGGCTTTTGGACTGAGAATTACCCAATGGATCGTTGCCATTGTTTTTGCTGCATACCATGTGGTTATTGGATGGGATTTACTTGCAGCTTTTTTAGGTCCCGGTATATGGGCTTTCGTTTTCGGTTTATCTGCCCGGTGGTCGGGCGGAATCGCAATGCCCACGGGCATACATGTAGCCCTGAATGTTTGGCAGCCATTGGTTGGCATGAGCCCGGGAACTTATACCTCGGTATGGATTCTGAAAAACAACCAGGCTATATCTCCCGGGCAGATTTCAAAAGCTGATCTCACCGGCATCGTTCTACAGGCAATAATTCTTATTGCAGCAATTCTCCTGACGGAATATTATATAAAGAAGCGAACCCGCTATATTGAGAATTAGAAAATAGTTGAATGATTTAATTTAAAAATTGGCTAAAAGCATCTTAAGGGCACTTATCTTTCTGTAACATTTTTTAAATTTTATTTTTTGTAACATTCCGGGTTCCGGGATTTTTGTGACGTCACAACATTATACCCTGCCTGGCCAGTTGCCCACAAAACTGACTTTATTTTCAGAAGAAAAATTTCTGATATTTTTTCATTCCACAAACATAAGGCGAGGTAAAAGAGCAATTCCGCGATTAGGCGTGTTTCTCCGCGATTCTCCGGGATTCTCCGGAGTTCTCCGGGTTTAGGCGTGTTTCTCCGGGGTTTGAGGCAACTGATTAAATCAATTGAAGGCTCATTACTATCGTACAGGTATAAGAGAACTCTTCTTAAACAGGGACGGGAAATATGATTTTCGTCAGTTTTTTGATTTTTACAAATTCCAGATTACCGAACTGTTTATTAGCTGGTTTTTCGCTGAAGTTATTGCTGGTAAAGGATTGTATGAATATATTTTTTTCTACAGTTGCAGTGGGAAACTTATTCCAATCCGTTAGTGCTTGCAGCTTAGCAACTATATCTCTTGACCATTGCATAAATTTTCTTTAAATTTGGCCAACTTATTGCTAGAAAAAGACCTGAATATCCAAATTACCATTATAACCTCAACCCTTTAAGAAAAGCCCGAATAAAGATTTATCCCGGATAGGTTTTTATTAATACAGCGTTAACCTTTTACTCAAGGTTTAATGAAGCATAACCATTACCAGAACCAGCTGCTCGTTTCTATTATAGCAGCACTTTATCTTATTGTATGTACTATTAATCCTTCGAATGCGCAAAAGGCAGGGGAGCGTATAATTTCCAATACATCATCAGCACAGGAATTTATTCTTAAGAACAATGAAGATGTTTTCGGAACCGCCAAAGTATTCATTGAGAATGCCGGTCAGTACGGAACAGATTTCAAAGGCCGTGAAAGTCTCGGAAATATTCTTTTTGGGTATGAGGGATTTGCCATGCCGGTGTTGTTTACCAAAAACGGCTTCATCCAGTTGCAGCGTAAAATGCCTGAAAAAAGCGAAGAGGAGCGGGAACGTGAGGAAAGGAAGGCCAGGAAAGAAGGGAAAATGAAACAGGAAGAAGACGAAGATGAAAAACCAAAAGATGATTTCATTTCAGTTGAATGGCTGAATGCAAATCCTTCGGTTGAGATTATAACACAGGACAAAACAGCTGCATATCATACATACGGTAAAATTCAGCAGAAAGCTTATTCGTATAAAAAGATCATATTCCGTAATATTTACAGCGGGATAGATCTTGAATATCATTTTAAGGAAGGGCCGGAGCAAGGCTTTGAATACAGCTTCGTTATTCATCCCGGGGCAGATCCCAGTGTCATCAAAATGAAATTCGGTGGAAATATCCGCTCAGTAAAAAAACTTAGGGAAGAAGGTATCCTGGTAAAAACAAAGATCGGCGGACTCACACAAAGCAACCCGGTTTCATTTTATGATAACGACAGGGCAGTACTTGTTCCTGTTGAATTTGATATAGATGATAATATCGTAAGTTTTGATATTCCTGGCGGATTTGACAATACAAGAACGCTTGTGATAGATCCATTTGTGAGCAGTACAGCAAACCTGCTTGGGTTGAATGCCGGAAAAGCCAAGGATGTGGATTTTGATTATGCAGGTAATGTATATGTTACCGGGGGCGGTTCGCAACCAACAAATCACAGTCTGGCTAAATACAATGCAGCCGGTGTGCTTCAATGGACATTCAGTGGTTCACTTGCGGTTCCATCATGGACATTCGGAACTTATTACGGTGGCTGGATGGTTGAAAAACCAACAGGCAACGTTTTCATGGGGCAGGGATTTAATTATCCAAATGGCTTCCAGGTGATCAGGCTAAGTACAACCGGTTTATATGATAATTATATAACCACTGCCAATGGTAATTTCACAGAAGCCTGGAAAATGTTCTGGAGTTGTAATAATGGTTCTCCGCAGATATTGATCGCCGGGGGCGGTATCAACTCCGATATCAACTTCGGGGTGTTTGCTCCTCCTTCAACTACGGTTTCTTCACTCAACATCACCGGTATTCCTTATTCAGGTTCAACGGGCTGGGCACAGGATATTGCAGATTTTGTTTTCGATCCCGCCAACAACGACATGTATTGTATATATGGTTCGCTCTACGGAACACCATCATTGGCCAATATGATGTACAAAAACACAGCTCCTTACAGTGCGGCATCCACAGCCTGGAGCGTGCCATCGGGTTATAACACGGTGGTGGAAGCTACCAACAGGCCTTATATGGTAACATCAGGATTGGTTGATAACTCGGCAAACATGCTTTGGGTTAATGCTTCTTATTTGTATTACTGGGACGGAAAAAACCTGAAAGCCTTTGATAAGGCAACAGGTGCAGGAATAGGAACTCCATTGGTTACCGCAGGCACTGCGATGGCGCAGGGAGGTATCATTGCCGATGCGTGTAATAATGTTTTTATCGGGCAGAATAATGGCACCATCAAAGTGTATAATTTCAATGGATCTGTTTTCAGCGATGCGCCGCCTGATATAACCATACCTGGTTATGCAACAAAAACCGTTTACGATCTCGCCTTTAATGAAGGGAGCAGGTTATTGTATGCAAGCGGCGATGGTTTTGTAGCTTCTTTCGACATATCATCTTACTGCCCCAATACATTTTATGTTATAACAACAACACCTAACTGTACAACATCAACCGTAACGGCATCCGTAACACCTGTGCCTCCTCCGGGATCATCGGTTACTTATACATTATATAATGGATCAACACAGCTGGCGGTAAATACAACAGGAGTGTTTAGCGGGTTAAGTGCGAATATCACTTACAGCATCCTCGCCACAATCAACCTTGCCTGCAGTGGTACGCAGGCCACAACAACATTTACCATACCCGCCCCGGTTATAGCTACAGTAACAGCAAATACAAACTGCGGAAGCAGCACCGGGAGCATTACGATCACTGCATCAGGTGGTTCAGGCTCGGGATATACATACAGCATCAACGGCGTTACTTTCCAGGCCGGTAATGTATTCTCCGGTTTGCCGGCAGGTGTTTATACCGTTACGGTAAAAGATGGAAACAGCTGCACCAATACCAAACAGGTTATACTTACCAATATAAACGGGCCAACAGTTGCATTTACCCAAACCAATGCAGATTGCGGAAACAATGCCGGAACTGTTACAGTGAATGCTTCAGGCGGAACGGCGCCATATCAATACAGTATTAATAACGGCGTTAGTTTTCAAACCGGGAACTTTTTTACAGGATTGGTTGCAGGTCAATACACATTGGTGGTTAAAGATGCAAATGGCTGTACCAACAGCGCTCTTATAACGATTACAACATCCCCGGCTCCTTTATTAACTGCAATTCCTGCAGCGGCAACCTGTGGACTCAGTAACGGAACCATAACTGCATTCGGCAGCGCCGGCACTGCTCCTTTGCAATACAGCATCAACGGCAATACATTCCAGGCGGCAACAACTTTCACCGGCCTCGCAGCCGGCCCTTACACAGTGTATGTGAAAGATGCAAACGGCTGTATTGCCACCGTAAACGTTACGGTGAACAATGCCCCTTCGCCTTCTGTTACGGCTACTTCAACACCTGCCGCATGCAATAATATCAATGGTACGATTACTGCCAATGGTACTGGGGGCATCAGCCCATACCAGTATAGTCTAAACGGAGGTTTATACCAGGCGAATAATGTTTTCACCGGACTGGCAGCCGGTAGTTATACTGTTTCAATAAAAGACAACTCCGGTTGTACAAGCACTATAACGGTAACCGTAACAAGCACCAATGGACCATCCGTAACAGCTACAGCCACTGCTTCAACTTGTGGTGGAAATACAGGAACGATAACGGCTGTTGGCAGTGGAGGGGCAGGAGTTCTGCAATACAGTATCGATGGATTCACATACCAGGCCAGTGGCTTGTTTTCAGCCATGTTTCCGGGAACCTATATTGTCTATGTTCGTGATATAGCGGGATGTATTGGAACAACAGTTATTACAGTGAATGCAACGGCAGGACCTTCACTCACAGCTACCACAACTTCTTCCTCCTGTGCAGTAAATAATGGGAGCATAACTGCCACTGGTAGTGGCGGAACCGGTGCATTGCAATATTCTATAGACGGTGTTACTTTCCAGGCGGGCAATGTGTTTACCGGGCTTGCACCGGGAGACTACACCGTGTATGTGCAGGATGCCAATGGTTGTATTAAAACCGTGAATGTTACAGTGAGTCTTGCTTCCGGCCTTGCGTTTACTCTCAGTGTAATAGATGCAGGCTGCGGCGCAAGCAGTGGTACAATTACAGTAATTGCTACGGGTACGGCAACACCCTTTCAGTACAGTATTAATGGCGTTACATACCAGTCGGGCAACGTATTCACCAACCTGGCTGCAGGAACTTATACAGTATATGTTAAAGATGCAAGTGGTTGTATTGTTACACAGACTGCAGATATCATTGCCGTTGGAAGTACAACCCTTACGGTTACTACGCAGGATGCTACCTGCGGTGGATCAAACGGTGTTATCATAGCAACAGGATCGGGTGGTGTGGCGCCTTTGCAGTATAGCATCAACGGTTTTACTTACCAGTTATCGGGTACTTTTATAAATGTAGCCCCAGGAACTTACACGGTTTATGTGAAAGATGCTACGGGTTGTATCGCTACTGAAATTATTACGATAATAAATAACGGTACCGGACCTGGCATATCAACTTTTACAGTGAATGTATCCAACGCATACATGTGTGGAGACGGCCGGGGTAAAATAACGAATCCAAGAGTTAACGGGGCTAATTGTAATACCTGCACTTTCAG
>JAFDXA010000385.1 GCA_018268185.1 Bacteroidota bacterium | reverse complement strand
TTTTCACAAGTAATGCGATCCTCCACGGAATCCGGCTGGTCGTTGGAAAGTGCCGATCCGGGTTGTTCGAAAATGGTCCATTTTCCCGGCGGTGCTTCGTTGATCCAATCGCGGATACTATCCAATTGCGCCAATTCGATGCTGTTGAGCCGTTCGCGCAGAATCGCCTCCAAGGCATTTTCCCATTCCGGGCGGATTCGGATTTTCTGCCACAAACGCGGCAGTGCGTCTAATCGGCGCGTGCGCAGCCAGGTATTTAAATGTTGATTGGTTTCCAATTTTTGCTGGAGATTTTGCAGCGCAGCGTGGCGTGCTGTCGTCTGGGACAATGCATGCTGCAATTCTTGCAACTTGCTCGCGGTTTGTTGCCTGGTGGCGGTTGCCGCCAATAACTGGTTTTCGAGGATTTGTTGTTTTTGCTGCGCTGCTTGCAAAGTCTGTTCGGCGTGGCTCGTCTTATGTTGCAATTCGGCCATTTGATCCGGATCGATAACTGCGAATTCTTTTTGTTCTTGCATTAAACGTGCAGAGCGTGCTTCGAGCTGCTGAATGTTTTTTGTGGCATGCAGCAGATGATTGTCTTCAAGCCGATTGGCTTGTTCGATGATCAGCAAATCACGCCGGGATTGGTTTAATGCTTCCTGACATGCAAGAAAATTGGTTTCGATAGCCGGAAGCTTATTGTTCTCTTCGTGGTGCTTCTGAATGCTTTCTTGTTGCGCTGAATCTGCTTGTGTTTTTTCCCGGCGCCAATGCGCCAGGTTTTCCAGTTTAATTTCTTTTAACTGCTGGTTTTTTTGTTGTTGATTTTCGATTTGCTGGATTTGCTGCTGCAAACGCTCCTGCGTGTTTTTTAGATGACTGATTTCTTGTTCCAAGTGTCCAATTTCGGCGTCGGCGGTATAGAGCTGCCCTTGTATCTGAAGCAGTTGATCATTAACGGCATATTCATTTGTGCGGACTTCTTCATAGTCTTTTTCCGCATGATGCAAGGTAGCCAGTGTGATTTCCAGCTCGTTTTCGCGGCTCTGAATTTCTTGATTTGCCTGCTCCAGTTGCTTCAGGGCTTCGGCCCTGCGCAGCAGCCATAACTGGGATTGCGCGTGATGCAGATTTTCTTGCAGGCGATTAAATTGCTGCGCGGTTTTTGCCTGAATCTCCAAATGTTGCAATTGCGTTACCAATTCCTGGCGGATATCTTCCAGACGGGTCAGATTTTTCCGTGATTCCGCGAGTCGCGTGGAAGTTTCCTGTCTTCTTTCGCGATATTGGGAAATTCCCGCGGCTTCTTCCAAGAAACTTCTCAATTCGTGCGGCTTGGCTTCGATGATCCGGGAAATCATACCTTGCTCGATAATGGCATAGCCACGTCCGCCGACGCCCGTTCCGAGGAACAGATCGGCGATGTCGCGCCGCCGCACTTGCAGATTGTTGATGTAATAACTTGAGACGCCGTCGCGCCGAAGCACGCGTTTAATGGCGATCTCGGCGTAACTGGACCATTGCCCGGTTATTTTCTTTAAGTGATTGTCAAACACGATTTCTACGCTGGCGCGCCCGACCGCTTTGCGGTTATCCGATCCGGAAAAAATAACATCCTGCATCGAATCGCCCCGTAGCGCGGAGGCCTTGGATTCTCCCAGAACCCAGCGGACTGCATCGATGATGTTTGATTTGCCGCAGCCGTTCGGACCGACGATGCCGACCAGATCTTGGGAAATGGGAATTACAGTGGGATCGACAAATGATTTGAAGCCGGCAAGCTTGATGTGAGCTAAGCGCAATTTTTTGTTTATCGGGTAAGGCAGTTATAATAATGAAAGCGCATAACGCTTTTTATCATTGTAACCGAATTACTTTAAACATGAGCATGAAGAATGGCCAGTAAACCAGAAAAGACACTTGAAACTTTCCCAAATCCATTTACCGAGCGGGATTACCATATCCACATGGAAATTCCCGAGTTCACGTGTTTATGCCCGAAAACGGGACAGCCGGATTTTGCCACTTTGGTACTGGATTATGTGCCGGACAAGAAATGTATTGAACTGAAAAGCTTGAAACTTTATATCTGGTCGTACCGCGATGAGGGTGTGTTTCATGAAGCGGTAACCAACCAAATTCTTGATGACCTCGTTGCCGTTTTGAAGCCCAGATATCTGCGGATAATTGCTCGTTTTTACGTGCGTGGCGGTATTTTTACCAATGTAATCGTTGATCACCGGAAAAAAGGATGGCAACCAAAACCGATGGTTTTGCTTCAGGAATTCAGTACACAGTCGAATATTCGAGGATAGTATCTCATAATTCTCTCTAAATACTAAATTTAGTATTTTGATAATAAAGGATATTTTTCGGATGGAGGTGTGTTTTCATGTAAAAAATTGTTTGCAAATGTTGAAAATTTATATATCCTGTTAGCCGATATGGATATAAAAATTAATATATGTAAATGATTATAAAAAGAAATGGCCTCTTTATTTTACTAATATCACTTCTTTTCGGGACTTTTTCATTATCGCTGAATGCATTTGCAGAAAAATTAGTTCAAGACAGAATACAGTATCATGCAAATTTATGGAGCCGTTTACAAAGCGGCTTTGCCTTAGCGTTACCGCCCGATAGTAAAATAATTCGCAAAATAGGGACATCTTATACGCACAATCCTCAGTTGTTTGAGCGCATCATCACAAACAGCGAGCGGTATTTGTTTCATATCGTGGAGGAAGTCGAGCGCCGCGGCATGCCGATGGAAATCGCATTGATGCCTGTCATTGAAAGCGCATACAACCCGTTGATTAAATCCAACAGCCAAGCAGCAGGATTATGGCAATTTCAACCGGAAACGGCTAAAACAATGGGGTTGGCGCAAAATGTATGGCACGATGACCGGCGCGATATTATCGCCTCCACCCAGGCCGCACTGGATTACCTGCAATATCTGCATCAGAAGTTTGACAATTGGAAGCTGGCGATTGCGGCTTATAATTTAGGCGAAGGCGCTGTCAGTAAAGCGCTATCCCGAAACATCCATAAAGGCAGATCCGGCAATTTTTACGATTTGAATCTTCCCAGCGACGCTAAACACTATGTTTATAAGCTATTGGCGGTCAAAGATATCATTGTTAATACTAAAAAATATGGTATTCAAATTCGACCGATAGCCAATCGGCCGTATTTTGATACGATCAAGATACATGAACACATCGATATCCCTCTCGTCACCCGCCTAGCCAACATTTCCGAAACCGAATTCAATGCATTAAATCCCGCCTACAACCGTTATGTAATAAAAGTGCTTGATGAACCTCGTACCTTGTTATTACCGAAGAAAAATAAAGATATTTTCCTGAAGAATCTGGAAACCTATCAAGATCCTAGAGTCTCATGGCAAATTTATCACGTGAAAAAAGGCGAAAATATTAATGAAATTGCCGCACGTCATCACACCACGGTAAAGCAACTGCAAACCATTAACGGCATTGGCCGCAATAAAAATCTAACCCTCGGGCAGAAGATATTGGTTCCGCACATCGTAGCGGAGCAACAGGAAGACAGTGTTGCACTCAAGAAAAGACAGTTGCAGAACTATCATTCGAATGTTCATATCGTAAAAAAGGGGGATACCCTGTACGAAATCGCAAAACGGTATGGTACGACCGTGAATCAAATCAAGCTTTGGAATAATAACGACGAGAATTTATCCATCGGTCAAAAGCTGGTTATCATGAAAAGCTGAGGAAGTGCTGAAAAAAAGCGGCGTAAGAGGAAGTCAGATAAAAAAGCGCAGCTTACGGCAAACAACGGGCATTATGCTCTTGATCACAACAGCGCAAAACCGGGCGTAGAGGCGGTTTTTCAATAAGCCAGCTTTTTCTTAGGGAAGCTCTGAAAAACTACTGTGCTCGATCATGCTGTGTTGAAATCAGACTCAAAAT
>JAFDXA010000384.1 GCA_018268185.1 Bacteroidota bacterium | reverse complement strand
GATGTTCTTCCTGCTTTACTATTTGCTGGTAAGTGGTAAAGAGATCGAGCGTTACCTGAATAAAATGATCCCGCTGAAACAGGAGAATGTTGACATACTTGCATCAGAAACAAAAGTGATGGTTCGTGCAAATGCGCTGGGCATTCCCATTATATGTATCGTACAAGGCACTACGGCTGCCATCGGTTACTGGATCTTTGGGGTTGAAGACTGGGGATTGTGGGGATTCATAACCGGTGTGTTCGCCTTTTTTCCACTGGTGGGAACGATGATTGTATGGGTGCCGCTGGTGATCTATGTGATGTCGCAGGGACATACCTGGCCTGCAGTCTGGCTTACACTTTATAGCATCATTGTAACCGGCAATGTAGATTACATTACCCGGCTGGGGTTGCTGAAAAAGATGGGAGATATCCATCCCATGATAACCGTGCTGGGTGTAATTGTTGGACTTAGTCTCTTTGGCTTTATGGGTCTTATCTTTGGGCCTTTATTGGTGAGTTATTTTATCATCCTCGTAAAAATTTACCTGAATGAATTCACCAATTCATCAGAACAGGTTTAACTATTGTTTGACGGAGTATTATTTATCATTGCATAAGGAACATGAGTATAGAAAAAGATATATCATCCAGGTTCAGAAATGATTACCAGAAGGCCGGGGTCAATCTCATTTTTACCTACAACTGGATGAATGAAAAAATGAAGGCCATTTTCGACAGGCACGATATCACCCCTCAGCAATTCAATATATTAAGGATACTGCGGGGTGCCGGAAAACCGATATCCACATTGCAGATAAGACAACGCATGCTTGACAAGATGAGTGATACCAGCCGTATCGTTGACAGGCTTATTCTGAAAGGCCTAGCCACAAAAGCAGTTTGCCCGAAAGACAAAAGACTAGTAGATGTATCCATTTCACCACAAGGACTGGAACTTCTCCAAAAAATGGATGTTTATGAAACTGATATAGATGCCATTTTCGGAAATCTCAGTGAAGCAGAAACAAAAACATTTAACAGCTTACTTGATAAAATACGGGGATCGAATGATTAAACCACGCAGGCAGCTTACCTTACTACTATCCATCCTTTTTCTCTCTATTCATTCAAAGGCGCAGCCAGCTCCTCCCAAAACTGAATTCAGGGGTGTATGGATCGCTACTATTACCAACCTCGACTGGCCTGCTGAACCTACCATCAACAGCGAACAACAGAAAGCTCAATTCATCAGGCTGCTTGATATGCACAAGCGCAACGGCATCAATGCCATTGTAATGCAGGTACGCCCCGCCAGTGACGCTTTTTATCCTTCAGCACTTGAACCCTGGAGCCAATGGCTCACAGGCATCCAGGGCCAGGCGCCGGTTCCTTATTATGATCCACTACAGTTCATGATCGAGGAAACACACAAACGGGGAATGGAATTTCATGCCTGGATGAATCCTTACAGGGCCGTATTCAATATCTACAATTCATCTATTGCAGCAACACATATCACCCGCATTCACCCGGAATGGTTTTTAAACTATGGCGATAAAAAATATTTCGATCCCGGTAACAAAGAAGCTCAGCTATATGTAACAGAAGTTGTAAAAGATGTGGTAACACGTTATGATATTGATGCCATCCATTTTGATGATTATTTCTATCCTTACCGCATCCCGGGAAAAGAATTCCCCGACTATGCTACTTATTCCCGTTATGGTAACGGCATGAGCAGGGATGCCTGGCGCAGAAGCAATGTTGATTCAATCATTGAACTTCTTTCCAGGAGCATCAAATCCATTAAAAAAAACTGCCAGTTCGGTATCAGTCCGTTTGGCGTTTGGCGCAACAGCGACCGTGATCCGGTGAATGGCAGCAAGACTATAGGCGCCCAAAGTAATTATGATGACCTCTATGCGGATATTTTATTGTGGCTGAAAAAAGGATGGATCGATTATGTTGCCCCGCAATTGTATTGGGAGATCGGCCATCGGAATGTTGATTACAGTAAGCTGGTTGATTGGTGGAGCCAGCATACTTATGGAAAGAACTGCTACATCGGGCTTGGCATTTACCGTGCCGGCAGCAACGAAGCCTGGAGAGATAAAACCCAGATACCCCGGCAAATTGAAAAACTCCGTTCAACACCTAATATACAGGGCATGATTTTTTTCAGCAGCAAAACATTCGAAAAGAATCCTTACGGTTGGAGCGACAGCCTGCGGTTGAATTATTTCAGTACCCCGGCAAGTACTCCTAAGTTATTCAGAGATTCTGCATCCGTGAAATGATCATGGCAGCGGCAGAATTCCTGCACTCTTTTTTCCCTCCAGCCAATCATTGTAATTCAAACTTCCCAGCCGGAACCTGAAAGGAATACCGGTTGCTTTCTCCAGTTTCAATTCTTTCCTGCATACATATCCCATATTCATTGTGTAAAAATTTACCGGGATCATAAATGGCATTTGCCTTGTATAAGAGGAATCATAAAATGTCTTTTTGAGAGAAAATCCGGTTGTATCCGCATGCAGTTTTTGGCCAAAAGCGCCTTTTGCCACAAGAATCGTGCAAAAAATTAAAATTTTAAGTTTTTCTTTCATAATAAAAGGGGCAGAGTTGTAAATTTACGAGCAAATACAGGCATTTGGATGTGGAGAAAAAATAATACCACTACCCTGTAGAACCATAGGAATAACAGCATGGCATTACATCAGAGCTTACAACAGAAGTTATTACAGAAACTATCTCCCCAGCAGATTCAGTTGATGAAATTGCTGCAGGTTCCTACCGCCATACTTGACGAAAGAATTAAGGAGGAAATAGAAGAAAACCCTGCCCTCGAACAGGTAGAAGAGGGGCATGATGATGAATTTGAAACCAAGGACGAATTCGACAGCAGCGAGGAAGAAGACTTTGACATGGATGGCAGCGAAGATGAGTATGATAACATCGATATCAGCGAATACGTACAGGATGGCGACGATGAAGTTGGTGATTATAAATTAAGAGACGATAATTACCCGGATAAGGAAGATAATAAGACCATTCCCCATAAAGTTGAGACCAGCTTTATGGAACTTATGCAGCAGCAACTGGGCATGTTACCGCTTGGCGAAAGGGAAAACAGGATCGCCACCCACATTATCGGCAGCCTTGATGATGATGGTTACCTAAGAAGGGATATTCCCGCTTTGATAGATGACCTTGCTTTCCGCCAGAATATCGATACCAATGAAGAAGAGGTAAGTGATCTTATAGCCCAGATACAGCAGTTCGATCCGGCCGGAGTCTGTGCCCGTAATTTACAGGAATGCCTGCTCCTCCAGCTTGAAAGAAAACGGGATCACGGTAAAGTAATTGAAAATGCCATCAAAGTACTTGACAGGTATTTTGATGAGTTCACCAAGAAGCACTACGAAAAAATACAGCGCGGGCTTAACATCAGCGATGAAGAGCTGAAAGAAATAATCAACCAGATCATTAAGCTGAATCCCAAGCCGGGTGGAATTGCCGGAGACAGCAACAAGGGAGAGAATTATGTGATACCGGATTTCTTTATCACCAATAACAATGGCAAACTGGAGCTTACCCTTAACAGTAAAAATGCGCCCGATCTTCGTATCAGCGAAGGATACAGGGACATGCTGAAAGATTATGACAAGGGAAGCAAAAAAGACAAACGCCAGAAAGAAGCCGTTATCTTCATCAAGCAGAAAATTGATTCTGCCAAGTGGTTCATTGATGCCATCAAACAGAGACAGAATACCCTGATGACAACCATGGAGGCCATCATGAACTACCAGCATAATTTCTTTCTTACCGGTGATGATACCGAATTACGCCCCATGATCCTGAAAGATATTGCGGAACAAACCAATCTTGATATATCAACTGTGAGCCGTGTGGCAAACAGCAAGTTCGTTCAAACAGAATTCGGCACATACAGGCTTAAGTTCTTCTTCAGCGAAAGTCTTCAAACCGATAGTGGCGAAGAAGTAAGTACGAGGGAAGTTAAGAAGATACTTACCGACATCATTGGAGAAGAAAGCAAAAAACATCCATACAGTGATGAAAAACTTACAGAGATGCTGCAGGAAAAAGGATATAATATTGCCCGCAGAACGGTTGCCAAATACCGGGAACAATTAAATATACCCGTAGCCAGGCTGCGAAAGACCTTATAATTAAAATATAAACGAGGCCAAACAGAAATACATGCAAACTGTAGATGCAAATGGAGAAATATCAGAAGTTGGAAAGCCCTTAGGTTTTGGCGGGAAAATATTTACCACTTTTTTCAGCTATATATTTCACCCCATCTTTGTTCCTGTATATGCAATATGGTTTCTTGTGTATGTACATCCTTCAGCGTTTTCCGGTTTCAGTGAACCGCAGAAAAGGCAGGTTATCCTGATTACTTTACTGAACCTTGTTTTTTTTCCATTACTCAGTGTGGTATTATTAAAAGCAGTTGGATTTATTGATTCTATCTTATTACGTTCCCGCAAAGACAGGATCATTCCATACATTGTAAGCGGTATTTTTTTCTTCTGGGTTTATCTTGTATTTAAGCAGCAATCGCAATATCCCCTGCTGCTTACCGCTTTCGTTCTTGGGATATTCCTGGCATCATCAGCCGCTTTACTCTGTAATATTTATTTCAAGATAAGTATGCATGCGATCGGCATGGGAGGATGGCTTGGTTTTTTCCTGGTGATATCAAATACACAAACCATGCTTATGACATGGCCGGTATGCCTGGTGTTACTCATTGCCGGTTTAGTTTGTACTGCCCGGCTTTTACCCGGCTCCCACAAACCATTTGACATTTACGCCGGGTTGCTGGTAGGTTTGCTTGCACAGTTTACAGCCGCAATCTTCATATTATAGTACAGCTCGTTTATAAAAATGAAGAGGCCCCGTCCAATTCCGGGGCCCTTCGTTGTCCTGTAGTGCCTAACAAAAAGTATATAATAGCCTCACAGAAAGAATATGCGGCACGGCATGTTCCTGTTCTGCAGGGTCAGTATTTCATTTTTTTACCAAAAAGCCTGGAAGATATTTGCAGTAATTGCGAAATGGAAGCAATCATATAGGTTAGCAGTTTCTCGGTCTTTGGTGTTTTTTCAGGTTGTTATTATAGATCAGAAAATCTATGCATTATAAGCGAATTTCTTTTCAGATTATTGTGTTGTAAACTCTTGCCACACAGATATTTATTTTTTTGATGCCACACAATAAAATAAACAGCAGGTGTAGTCGCAGTAATCGATGATCAGGCGGTAACAACTTTTGAAGTATGCAGCGCCCTGTATGCAATCACAGCACTGGCCAGCATCAGCACAGAACCCAGCAGGAATGAGGCTCCCGGGAAATATACCGGCGCTCCTTTCTTTGTGAAATACGAGAACAGTCCTGTCATCAGCGGCGGGCCAACAATAGAGGTCAGGCTTATCAGGCTTGTAAGCGCTCCCTGCAATTCTCCCTGTTCATCAGGTGCCACATTTCCACTCATAATGGATTGCAACCCCGGT
>JAFDXA010000383.1 GCA_018268185.1 Bacteroidota bacterium | reverse complement strand
GGCTCTTTTTTTGATACTTTTTTGGAGAAGCAAAAAAGTATAGTAAAAGAGTAGAAGTCATCAATCAATCAATGGTTCTTACTGAAAATTTCAATAGCTCAATGCGTTAATTATTAATAAAAAAGGAATAAGAAAGCAGGCTGTTCCTTTTACTCTCTTATTCCTTACACATATCGTTTAAAAATTTCTTAGGCTATTTCCACCAGTTCGATATCAAAAACAAGTTCCTGCCCGGCCAGGAAATGATTGGCATCCAGTACAATCACATCGTCTTTGATCTCCACTACAATAACAGGAACCGGCTGGCCGTATTGGTTGCTGAGGGTTAATCCCATACCCGGTTCAAGCTTCATATCAGGCGGAACATTTGATTTCGGGAACTCAATAATAGCTTCTTCACTTCTTTCACCATAACCATCTGCTGGAAGAATGCTGATTGTTTTTTTATCTCCTATTGACATACCCGGCAACGCAGCATCAAATCCTTTGATCATTTGTCCGGCGCCAACTGTAAACTCGAGTGGTTCTCTTCCTGCAGAAGAATCAAATTGTTCTCCACTTACCAATTTGCCGGTATAATGAACTTTTACTGTATCGCCATTTTTTACCTGTGCCATCTTCAAAATTTTGTGCTGCTTTGAATGCAGCGGGTGATTAAAAGTATTTAGCCTGTGCTAAACGGGAGTGCAAAGTAAATGATAAAAGGCAAACAGGTTTGGAAAGTTTTGCTCAATTTAGTCTCATGAAAAAGTTAATACTTCTGTCTTTGATGCTTGTTCCCTTGCTCCAGGCCTGTGCGCAGAACAGCAAGATTACCGGCAGCAATGCCAATACTGTGATCACGGGAGCCGAAAGAATGCAGGTTTACCTTCCCTTACTGAAAAATAAATCTGTGGGTGTTTTTGCCAACCAAACAAGCATGGTAGGCAATACGCACCTGGTTGATACCTTGCTGAAAAACGGTATCAAAGTGGTAAAAATATTCGGGCCGGAACATGGATTCCGTGGTACCGCCAACGCCGGGGAAGAAGTGAATAATGATATTGACAAAAAAACAGGAATCCCTGTAATAAGCCTGTATGGCGATCATAAAAAAACAACCAAACATGACCTGGAAGATATTGATGTATTGTTATTTGATATCCAGGATGTAGGTGTGCGGTATTATACTTATATATCTTCCTTGCAATATTTCCTGGAAGCGGCTTTGGAAAATCATAAACCTTTGATGATACTTGACAGGCCCAATCCCAATGGTTTTTATGTTGATGGACCTGTGCTGGATCCAGGCTTTAAAAGTTTTATCGGTATGCAACCCGTACCTGTGGTATATGGTATGACTATCGGGGAATATGCCCTGATGCTGGCCGGCGAAAGCTGGTTATCGGATGAGGCTAACCGTATCAATGCTTACAATATAACCACTACACCTACTGCTGATACGCCCTTTCATGTTACGGTTATCAAGTGTAAAAATTACGATCACAATACAAAATATGTATTACCTGTAAGTCCATCCCCAAACCTTAAACAGATGCAGGCCATTTATTTATATCCATCCACCTGTTTCTTTGAAGGCACAGTATTGAGTGAAGGAAGGGGAACCGATCAGCCGTTCCAGGTTTTTGGCCATCCTTCGCTCCCTGAAAATTTATACGCTTTCACTCCCAAACCCAATGAAGGGTCTAAAAGCAGCAAGTGCTTTTACCAGCAATGTTACGGTTGGCGTATATCAGGCAGTAATGAAGAGGTATTGAAAAAGCTTGATGGAAAAATTCAACTGGGCTATTTGCTGGAAGCTTACAGGTTATTCCCGGGCAAAGACAGTTTCTTCCTGAAAAATAATTTCTTCAACAAGCTTGCCGGCAACGACATCCTGATGAAACAGGTGAAACAAGGTTTGAGTGAAGCTGAGATCAGGAAAAGCTGGGAGCCGGGCATCACAGCATTCAAAGCGATCCGTGAAAAATACCTGCTGTATTGAATGCTGTCGTTCACAGGAAACCACGGGTTTTCACTTAATTTTGGCAGCTTTAATATACTTGATAATTCATGACGGATCGACCAGGCACAAATTCAAATGCCGCCCTACTTCAGAAACTTGGTGGCATCATCTTCATGGGAACCCCTGAATTTGCTGTTGCTTCTCTGCAGAAAATGGTAGAAGCAGGTTGCAATATTGCTGCAGTAGTAACAGCACCTGATAGGCCGGCAGGCCGCGGCATGGAACTGCAGCAGAGCGCTGTAAAAAAATATGCACTGGAAAAAGGGCTCAGGATATTACAACCGGAAAAACTAAAATCCCCGGAATTCATAGATGCGCTTCGTTCGCTAAATGCCCGATTGCAGGTTGTAGTTGCATTCAGGATGTTGCCGGAAGTTGTGTGGAATATGCCCCCGCTGGGTACCATCAATGTACATGGTTCCCTGTTGCCGCAATACCGCGGCGCAGCACCCATTAACTGGGCCATCATCAATGGAGAAAAATTTACCGGCGTAACAACTTTCAAACTGCAGCATGAAATTGATACCGGCAATATTCTTTTGCAGGAAAAGATAGACATCAGGGATGATGAAACTGCCGGAGAACTGCATGATGAGATGAAAGAAGTTGGCGCCGATCTGTTGGTGAGAACGTTGGCAGGCATTGCCTCTGATAATATTGCTGAAGTTCCTCAAAGCCAAACTACTGATTCCGGAGCATTGAAACATGCACCAAAAATATTTACTGAAACATGCACCATCAATTGGCAGCATACTGCAAATGAAATTTATAACCTCATCAGGGGATTATCACCTTACCCTGCTGCATTCACCACGCTGCACGAAAAAAAACTGAAGATATTCAGAGCTGAAAAAGAAAACAGGAATAACAGCGCTGAAACAGGGAGTGTTGAAACTGATGGCAAAACCTACCTGCGTTTTGCCTGCCTTGATGGATACATCAGTATTACAGAACTGCAACTGGAAGGAAAAAAGAAAATGAAAGTGGAAGATTTTTTAAGAGGTTATCGTTTCCCATAACTTTTATTTAAAGCAATAAGAAAGCCCGGTCAAATAGCCGGGCTTCTGTTTAATATCAACATTGATCGATTATCTAATACCCAGTTTCTGCAACAGCAATGGATCTATAGCTGCTTTTGGAACCACCAGGCTTACCGTATTCATTGCAAAGTATGCTTCTGAAATATTGATAAATCCTTGGTATGGCCCCCTGTCGCCCCATGAGTTCTTTACAATAAAAAACTGCTTACCGGCTTTCGACTTTTCCAACCCTGTTATGTGCATGAGGTGATCATCCTGCGTAGTGAGTGATTCATAATATTGCTGGCGCAGTGCCGGTGTCCATTCCAGTTCTTTATCATCAGCGCTTACCGGGGCTGTTGTTTCCTGGTCGGCCCGCTCGACAAACATACCAAGTCCTTTATCATTCATAAAGCCACTGTTGCTTACATCTGCATCCCACATCACAGTATAACCTTTGTTGATAGCATTTCTCACTACACGCATGAGGTCGGCCATCGGAACATTATAGTAACTGCCGTTGCTGAAATTATCAGGCACTTCCAGTATAAACTGGCTGTAAAAAGGATGATGGGTAAAAGAAGTAAGATTTACATAATCGTTGCTGTTGAATTTAAGTACTTCAGCAGCGAAGGTTTTGGGAGTGTATTTTTTACCGGCGTATTCAAACTCTGCGGGCGGTTTTCCCATGCCATGATCAAGCAATTTGATATAGTCATCCATCCAGTTGCTTCTCACGATACCCTGTTTAAGAAGGCTGTCAAGAAATGTCTTCAGCTCCAGTACTACTTTGGAATGGTTCAATGTTTTTTCTCCATCACGCAACCCGCTATAAACAGATTCCGGCATAGCGCCGTAAGTAGCCACTGCACGTATCACATCATGCCCGAGGCCGCCTTCACCGAATTGTGCTTTTCCCTGGCGTAGCACATAATTCTTTGCTTTTTCAATATACATGTTGTACACAAAGAACATTTCACTCAGGTCAACATCGGTTTTGTTGAATGTTTTTAAATACTGGCTTTCCAGCAGAGATGTGGTAGAAAAACTCCAGCATGTTCCGGTACGAGCCTGGTTTTTTACAGGCGTAGCTGCATTGTTTTTCTCCACAGTAAAACCATTGGCCTGCACCTGGGCCTGCATCTTTCCCTTTTCCCCGATCTGGCCAACAGATGAGGAGCAGATAAAGCCCAACGACAAACCGATCAAAAAGATCTTCTTCATTTGTATGTTTGTTTTAGAAGTTTATTGCACATTCGAAATTATCAGTACCACTTCCCAATTCATAAGCCGCTGCATTGCTGATACGCAATACCAATCCTTCGTTTTGCCTGAGGTCGGGAATAAGATCGAGTACTTTAGCATATACTGATTTCTGTGTTGCTGTATTGGTAACTTTTACGATCGTTCCGGCAGGAACAGAATTGCTCAGGCAGTAATACTTTCCATCGTCCCACCCGCTGGTGCTTTTGAAAATGCCGGCTGTTCCTCTTTCTTCTTTTCCCTCTCCCTGTGATTTATAGGATGATTTAAAAACGCCTCCTTTAAAATCTCTGGAAGAAACAATTTTTTCTTCTTCTTTAACCGGTTCTGCTTTTACAATTTTTTCCGGCTCTTTCTTTTCCACTTCTTTTTTTGCTGGTTCCTTTTTCTCTGGCTCAGCTGCTTTTGTAACCACTGGTTTTACTTCTGCAGGTTTTACTGTTTCCTCTTTTGGTTTGGTTTCAACCGGGGCCGGTTCCGTTGAAACAGGTTTTGTTTTTGAATAACCAACAATAAGATTTGTTCCTTCATTCAGGCCGATAGAACCAAGGTTATTCCATTTCCTGAGATCCTCAATGGTTACATTGGGGTACAGTTTACTGATATGATACAGTGTTTCCTTCTTCTGAACTTTATGATAGATCGGGTAAGAACCTTCCTGCTTTGCTGATGCCACCGGTTTGGGTGCAGGAGTTTCTTTTACTTTTTCTTCCTGCTTCGGAGTTGGTGGGGTCGGTTCCTTTTTCACTTCTTCATCCTGCTTTGCAGCTGTAGCCGGAGGCAGTGGATCCATGGTTCTTGTAGCCGGAATTTTGATCACTTGCCCAAGTGTTAAACTGGTTGTTACCGGTATATTATTGTAAGCAGCCAGTTCTCTCGGATGAATATTGTATTTACGTGCCAGCGAATACAAAGTTTCTTTTGCCTGCACTGTATGCGTTTTCTGTGCTGAAGCGAACAAAGGCAACAGGAAAAGCAATACGATCAAATTTTTCATAGACAAAAATTTATTCATGCAAAGATGCAGAAATAAGTTTATTAAAGGCGCAGTTACTTGTTAAGAATCCGCCAGTCTTTGGGGTAGTAATTATTGATGCGGTTCGATAATACCTTGATCCAGCCGAGTGCGATGTTGTTGTACCGGAGCAATGTCCATCCTTTGGCTGCTGTATCACATTTTATATCATGTCTGCGTAGATATTGCAATGCAGTTTCCTTATCTGCATTATAATAAGGAACATCAGCACTCAGCAGGCCGGTCATGGCCAGTTCGTGGTCCGGTATCAATTCAGCTTTGATCACGGTGCCAACCGACACACCTGCTTTTTTTATATACAGGTTTGCCTGTAATAAGAACAGGTCATCCTGCAAAGAAGCCGGAAATGCCAGTATGTTTTCCTGCCATTTGAGAAATGAAAAACGGCTTACATCAGCAATCACTTTTTTTATTGCCTCCAATTCATCTTTTGTGGCACGTGACAACTGGTTTTTATTTTTGAATGAATAAGCTTGTGTTATCTCCTCATCACCCTGTTTCCTGAAGCCTGCAATAAAAAAACCTTCTCCTTTCAGCCTGTCGGGATAAAAACGATAACCAAAAGCACCGGACCGGGCTGCTGTTGTTTCCACAATATTCCATTCGGGCTTTAACTGGTAACGGAGACTTGTTGCCGACAATGAACTAACTACAAAATCGCAAATGCTTTCATCTTCTTCATACGAATACGAGCAGGTAGAATAGATCAAAATGCCTCCCGGTTTCAGCGAAGAAAAAATATCAGCGAGTATTCTTTCCTGGCGCTGGGTACATAACTGAACATTGGCGGCACTCCATTCGCTGATCGCTGCAGGATCTTTACGAAACAATCCGCTGCCGCTGCAGGGAGCATCCACTACTATCACATCAAAATATCCGGGAAGCTTTTGAAAATCCCTTGGATCATTGTTGGTTACAACAACATTCACAGCTCCCCATTTGGTAATGTTCTCTGATAAAATACCAACCCTTGTTTTGATCACTTCGTTACTCACCAGTAAACTATCTTCAGATAGTACGGATTGTATAAGCGTTGACTTGCCTCCCGGCGCTGCACAAAGATCGAGCACACGCAATGCCCCTGAAAGATCACAACTCTGTTTCAATGCTTCTTCCAGGAACATGCTGCTTGCTTCCTGTACATAGTAAGCGCCTGCATGAAATAATGGATCAGCAGTAAACGATGGTCTTTCCGGCAAATAATAGCCATCAGAACTCCAGGGAACAGGTTCCAATGATTCTGCAAGCTGTGTTCCCGACAGCTCGTTTTTTTTACCAGGATTTATTCTCACAGATGTTACCTGTGCACCAGATGCATGTACTGCTGTAAAAGTTTTTTCATCAAACCCTTTTACCGTTTGTAAAGAAGTAAGCAGTGATGCCGGCAGTTGTTGAGACAAGTTGATATATTTGATAAGCATCAAAATTAATTACGATCAGCCATATTGATCGCAGAACTTTATCAGCCATTCCTATCAATTTCCTGTATGAAAAAAGTACTCGTTGTTTTTGCTTTTACCTTTTTACAACTTGTTGTTGTTGCACAATCATTTCCCGACAGCTGGAATGACGGCAAATATTATACAGTTAACGGCGCCCGGTTGTATACTGTTACTGTTGGCACCGGCGATCCTTTGTTCATCATACCGGGAGGCCCCGGTGGTTGTCATTTATCCTATCGTTCCTTCGACTCGCTTTCAGTGAATTCAAACATACAATTGATCTATTTTGATGGTTTTGGAAGAGGCAAATCCGATACTGCAAAAGATGTACGGGAGTACACACTTGAAAGAGACATAGAAGATATTGAAGGTCTGCGCAAGGCCATGCACCTCGATAAAATCAACATCTTAGGGCATTCATACGGAAGCCTGGTAGCACAGGGATATGCTGTAAAATATGGACAACATCTCGGTCATCTCATCATAGCCAATGGATTTCACAGTTTCGTGATGTGGCAGGAGAATGACGATAATTCCAACCGGGAGATCAAAACAAATTACCCGGAAGTGTGGGATACGCTGATGAAAGTCCGTGAACAAGGCGCTGTATCGAGCGATGAGATACACCAGGATATTTATGGCCAGGTACCTTACGGATTTTTATACGCTTACAATCCTTCCAGATTTACAGGATCGGGCAGCAGGAAACCATATCCGAATACCTTCAACACAAAACTCTATTACCAGATGGTTGGCAAAGACGGTGATTTCATAGTTGCAAATGATATAGGCAATTTTGATTTCAGGAAACAACTGAAGGCTCTTACAATGCCCGTGCTCATCATTGCCGGCAGGTTCGACAGGGTAGCTGTTCCATGGATGCAGGTAAAATACAAAGCATATTGCCCGCAGGCACAATTCGTGATGTTTGAACGCAGCGGCCACAATCCACAGGTTGAAGAGCCCGAAAAAGAGTTCAAATTGGTAAAGGATTTTCTGAAAAGATAATATCAATCCTGCTTGTTAAGCCTCGTAACAATTATTTGCACCCGCCTGTTCTGCTGCCGGCCTTCGCTGGTTTTATTATCAGCCACCGGCTCCATGGATGCCTTTCCGCTGGTTGTTATTATGGGGTCAAGCTCCGGGATTTTTGTGGCAATATAGCGCCTGATGCTATTGGCCCTGGCAAGTGAAAGTTGTTCATTTATTTGCTGTGTTCCGGTATTGTCTGTATGACCTGTTATGTAAATATTGCTGATTGTTTTGGTTTTCAATTTTTCACAGATACTATCGAGCATGTTGTAAAATGATTGCCTCAGCTCTGAGCTATTGGTTTTAAATAAAACCGCCGGGATGATTATTGTATCGTTTACAAGTTCATTTTTTTCCTGGAGTGGGATTTCCTTTTCAACCGATACAAATTCGGTATGACGGTAATCCTGCTTATAGAGTTCAGCTTGTCTTTTATCATAATCGCTGCAAAGCGGCACCGGGTCAATTGCTTTCACTGACATCTCATCTATAAAGTACAGTACATCTCCAAGGCGGTTCATCATATCCTTCTGCTCGTAAGCCATTTTTTCAGGTGAAAAATTTCCGATCACCAGGTAATTATCGTTTGCAGTTGCCATAAACTCACGTTCTACAATTTTCCAACCGAGTTTATATTCTGTTTCAAGATCTGGCTCCGTTATGCTGAAGGAAGGAATGAGGTTGGTTGGTTTAAAGCCTGGCTTATTGGGATCTGATTCCAGGAAACAAAAATCAAGATGATAGAATTTTCTTCCGGAACTGTTTATAAAAAAACTGATTTTGTATTTTCTGCCTGCACTCAAAGGGCACCGGAGCATGGTATATACTACTCCCCTGTTACCGGGTTTTTCATAAACATTTTCAACCGGCAGCACCAGGAAGTTATGCCCCAATACCGGAACAGGTGCTGCTTTATATTTAACCAATGTGTTTACAGGAGGAATGTTAAACCATGCTTCTATGCCGCAATCTGAATGATACTCTGTACAATTATTAATATCCTCGAAACCCGGATTGGCAACCAGGTTTTGTGCACGGGCGAATAAGGAACAAATTACCAGGAGCAGAAACAAAGTGCCGCTCCGAAAAGTTGCTGAATAACGGTATGCGGTACAAGTGAGTGACACAACGATGCTGAGTTAAGAAATACTGATGGTTAAATAAATATATAGAGATTATGGATTGGTGGATGTTAATTGATGATGAGGTTGGAGATTGGGGAGAGGTTTAGTGATTTAGGGGGTTGAGGGTTTAGGAGGGTTTAGGAGGGTTTAGGAGGGTTTAGGAGGTTTAGGTGTTTAGGGATTTAGATGGATTTGATTTCATTACAAAGCTCCTGCAGTACTTTTTTGGCATCGCCGAAAAGCATGGAAGTTTTAGGTTGAAAGAACAGAGCATTTTCTATTCCGGCATAACCCGGTTTCATACTGCGTTTGTTTACGATCACATTTTTTGCAAGCTCCACATCAAGTATCGGCATGCCGTAAATAGGTGAAGCCGGATCTGTTTTGGCGGCCGGATTCACAACGTCGTTGGCGCCCAGTACCAGCACTACATCGCAGGTTTTAAATTCATCATTGGCCTCTTCCATTTCGAGCAGCTTATCATAACTCACATCGGCTTCTGCCAGCAACACGTTCATGTGACCCGGCATCCTTCCTGCCACAGGGTGTATGGCATATTTTACTTCCACCCCTTTTTCATTCAGTATTTTTTCAAGTTCATGGCAGGTATGTTGGGCCTGCGCCACTGCCAACCCGTAACCGGGCACAACCATTACCTTGTTGGCATAACTCATAAGCATGGCTGCATCACTTAAAGAAACTTCTTTATAATGACCCGCTACTCCGGCCGAGGCTGCCGCAGCATTACTGGCCCCGAATGAACCGATCAATACATTCTTGAGTGAACGATTCATTGCTTTACACATGAGTATTGTGAGCAGGGTTCCTGCTGCGCCAACCAGGATACCACCTGTGAGCATTACTTTGTTATCATACAGGAAACCACCACAAGCAGCAGCCACACCCGTGAAAGAATTAAGCAGGGAAATAACCACGGGCATGTCTGCACCACCGATGGGCATTACAAACAATACACCATATAATAATGACAAAACAAATATTCCATAAAACAGCAAACTATGGTCCGGGTGAATAACCAGGTAAGCGCCGGCTCCCAAAGCAAGGGCGAGCAGTACGAGGTTGAGTATGTTCTGACCGGGAAAACTAAAGTCCTTTATTTTACCATTGAGTTTGCCCCATGCAATGATACTACCTGCAAAAGATACCGAACCAATGATGAGCCCGAGCACAATGATGAGCACTTTGGTTTGAATATGACTTATATCAAGCGAAGGATCTGCAGCCAGTTCTTTCGATACATGATCGAATTCAACCAGTGATATCAACGCTGCGCAGGCGCCACCCATTCCATTGAACAGGCTTACCATTTCCGGCATGGCCGTCATTTTTACTTTTTGGGCGGCAAGTGTGCCAACAACAGCACCGATAAGCAAGCCTCCGAATATCCATCCGTAATTGTGCAGAATGGTTCCATCGGGCTGTGGCAGAAATATGGTTCCGATGATCGCAACGCTCATACCTGCAGCAGCAACAAGGTTTCCCTTACGGGCTGTAGCGGGGTGCGACAACATTTTCAGTCCGAGTATAAATGTTACCGAAGCAACCAGGTAGCAGATGGTAAGTATGTGTTCACTCATATTGATGGCAACTCGTTGTATTTGATAATTGACTGCAACTTTTCATTTTACATACATCATTCAACATCTGTGGTTTTACTTTTTCTTCCCTTTGAACATTTCCAGCATCCTGTCGGTAACCACAAAACCTCCCACAACATTCAAAGTACCCAGTATCACAGCAAGAAAACCAAGAACAAGGGCCAGGTAATTATCAGGCTCTGCCTTACCCATTACGATGATGGCTCCAATGATCACCACTCCGTGAATGGCATTGGCGCCGCTCATGAGTGGTGTGTGCAATACACTTGGCACACGACCGATGACTTCTATACCGACAAACACCATCAGGATCACGATGTAAATAATGCTTTGGTTGGCCGATATCCAGTTAAGAATTGATTCCATGTAATGCTTTTATTTATGTTTCATATTGAACAACAGCTATTCAAATTACATCAGGCAATAAGGCTTTTAAGCCTGTCGTTTACGATCATCTTTTCATGTACGATACAGGTTCCCTTCACCAGGTCATCTTCAAAATTCAGGTGCAGGTTTCCTTCCTTGTTTACGATCAGCTGCAAAAAATTCAGTATGTTCTTTCCGTATAATTTGCTGGCATCACCCGGCATGGTGGCCGGCAGGTTGGAATCGCCGATAATGCTCACAGCATTGTGAACCACTGTTTCATTATTTTTTGTGAGCGAAGTGTTTCCTCCTGTTGCAGCAGCAATATCAACAATAACAGATCCTGCACGCATGGTTTCTATCATTTCCGCAGTAATGAGAACGGGCGCTTTTTTGCCGGGGATCTGCGCTGTGGTGATTACAATATCTGCTTTGGCCACACTTTCTGCAATCTTTGCTTTTTGTTTCTGCATGAATGCTTCTGATTGCTCCACGGCATAACCTCCCGCCCCTGCTGCTGAAGCAGCTCCTTCCACTTCAATGAATCTGGCTCCGAGACTCATAACTTCTTCTTTCACCGCAGGTCGTGTATCAAAAACTTCCACTACGGCGCCCAATCGCCTGGCGGTTGCAATGGCCTGTAGCCCGGCAACACCGGCTCCCAGTATCAGCATTTTTGCAGGAGCTACCGTTCCCGCTGCCGTCATGAACATGGGCAGATACCTTGCATACATATTGGCTGCAGTAAGCACAGCCTTGTAGCCGGCGATATTCGCCTGGCTGCTCAATACATCCATGCTTTGTGCACGGGTAGTGCGGGGCAGCATATCGATACTGAAAACAGTAAAGCCTTTTGCCGCCCATTCACTTATCATGGCTGGTTGGTAAAGTGGCTGAAACAAGCCGAATAAAACCCGGGCTTTGCACTGATTGGTATCCTGTTCACTGAGTGGGTTGATGGATAGTATCAACTCTGCAGACTGCAAAGCAGCTTCACGGTCCAGCAGTTTTGCGCCCGCATCTGCATAAGCCTTGTCAGAAGCAAAGGCTTTTTCGCCTGCACCTTTTTCGATGATAACATCAACATTCCATTTTTTCAGAGAAGGAATATGCTCGGGTAGTAATGAAACTCTCGTGTCGGAAGCTGGTTCTTTTAATACAGCAATGATCATACTTCAATTATACTCCGAAGTTATGAAAAAATCAGTATCGTATCTGAAACTCCTGCTTCACTTTAAAATCAGGGTTTATGAATACAAGTCCTATAAAGAAAAGATCAATACTCAATGTTACCTGTGGATGACTGCAGATCGTATTCCATGCGGCTTCCATATCCTTACTCCAGTGAATATCGTCGAAAATAAAAATGGTTGAAGGATGGGCATGTTGAAGGAATTGCTCAAAATACCATAAGGTCGGCTCCCTGCGATGGTTGCCATCGATATAAACCAGGTCTGGTTTTGCAATAGTTGCCAGCAGTTGTGGTAGTGTTTTGTCGAAATTACCCGGGCTGAGATGAATGTTCTTCAATCCGCATTTATCAAAATTTCTCCTGGCGATCGCTGCTATTTCTGTTGCTCCCTCCAGTGTATAAACATTCGCACCAGGATTGCCTGAAGCAAGATAGGCCGTGGTTGTACCGAATGAAGTTCCCAGTTCTACAATCGTGCCGGGCTTGTAATACTGAACGATCCTGAACAGGAGTTGTGCATATTTCCTGGGTTTGAGGGAAGAAGCAGCGATCTTACTTACAACACGTGTATTTGTTTTGATCACGGCTGATCCGGCACCAAAATCCTCTACTTCAATGCTGCTGTTATCCCGCAGCAATTCCCTGCGTATATTTTCGATGGGTTTGTAAGCGCTGTATTCCTTCTTATCATTCAGCACCTGTTTTACAAAATCAAAAACAAAAGGCGAATGAATACCATGGCCCCTGCCATTGTAAGCAGTGCAATAGTATTGCAGGTATTTGATCGCTAGTTGAAAAGAAGTGTACAATGGAAATCTAAAATGTAAAATGCAAAATACGGAATGTAAAAAAATCGAAATGAATTCTCCAGAACAACTATGTAAAACGCATCACCAATGCCATGCTTACTTCCGTTCCCAGGTTTGAAAACTGTAATTGTAAGCATGTTTTTCATCTTTGGAAAAATCAATGCCGGAAACCAGTTTCCACTGCGACTCATTGATCTCAGGAAAAAAAGTGTCGCCTTCCAGTTGGGCATGCACACGGGTCATATAGATCCTGTCGGCAATGCTCATACTCTGTTTGTAAATTTCGCCACCACCGATGATGAATATCTCTTTACAATTGGTTGCTTTTGCTTTTTCAATGGCCTCGGGTAAGCCTGGAGCAACTATCACGCCATCAGCTGCCCAGCCCGGTTGTGTTGTGATAACAATGTTGAATCTTCCGGGCAATGGCTTATCAACGGACTCATAGGTTTTTCTTCCCATCACCACCGTTGTTCCCCAGGTTTTATTTTTAAAGAAACGCATGTCATTCGGTAAACTCCATAAGAGTTGACCATTCAGTCCTATGGCATTGTTTTCTGATGCTGCAACTATGAGAGAGATCATAATGAATAATGTAGAATAAACAATTCTGAATGTTAAATGTAAAAATTATGATTTCATTTGTTGAAATTTCTTTTCGCAGTTTCAATGCTACTGGTAAAAATTGCAATCAATTCGTTTACTTCTGTAAAAGTATCTTGAACGTGATCCGCATTGATTATCGGCTTTTCAAGAATAATCCTGAGATTTACCCTTGATTCCCTTAATTCTTTCAGGGCTATTCTCATCTTATGTATAAAGTCTGCCCTGCTTTCCGCAGCCTGAGCCTCCCCGTATAATAAGGCTGGGGCAGTGCCACTTTTAGATAGTTGATATTCAAGATTCTGCCCGTACCGGGATGATGGCAACAATTCACACACATCCAGGCACATACAGGCAAATGCTACCAGCCTGTCTTCAAGGTCGTACTTCCTTTGATTCATTGTTCAAATCAAAAAAAGTAATTCAAACTTACCAATGCAGGATTCTCCTTTTTTTTACGTGTTTTTCTTTTATTATGATGCCTTATACTTTTAAATGCTGTATTCAGCATTTGTAATTCATCATTTAAACCGCAACCGGCGCTTTAATACCGGGGTGACTTTGATAATTCACCAGTTCAAAATCTTCAAACTTAAAATCGAAAATATTTTTTACCGTTGGATTGATCTTCATCTGTGGCAAAGGGAAAGGTTTTCTGGTTAATTGCAATCCGGCCTGTTCAAAGTGATTGCTGTATAAGTGTACATCGCCGAATGAATGAATGAATTCACCGGGCTCCATATCGCAAACCTGTGCTATCATCAGGGTAAGTAATGCATAGGATGCTATATTAAAAGGAACTCCCAGGAAAACATCGGCACTGCGTTGGTACAACTGGCAACTGAGTTTTCTTTTACCGTTTTTATCGGGCGCAGAAGTATAAAACTGGAAAAGACAATGACAGGGCATCAGTTTCATCTTTGGCAAGTCTGCCACATTCCATGCACTGATGATCAACCGGCGGCTGTCGGGATTTGTTTTAAGCTGATGAATGAGATCCGAAACCTGGTCAACCTCCATACCACCCGCTCCTTCCCAACTACGCCATTGCTTGCCATAAACCGGGCCGAGGTTTCCCTGTTCATCAGCCCATTCATCCCAGATGCTTACATTGTTTTCTTTCAGGTAAGCAATATTGGTTTCTCCTTTCAGGAACCAGAGCAACTCGTAAATGATACTTTTTAAATGCGTTTTTTTAGTAGTAACGAGTGGAAAACCTTCCGACAGATCGAAACGCATCTGGTAACCAAAAACACTGCGGGTGCCCGTTCCGGTACGGTCGCTTTTATCAACACCGGTTTTTATGATGTGATCAAGCAGTTGTAAGTATTGTTGCATGGATGCAAAATAAGTCAAAAGCAAAAAGCTGCAGGGCAAAAGTTATTCAGAGCGGCTGGGGAGAGAGGGAGGAGGTTGAAGGTTGAAGGTTTAGGGTTGAAGGTTAAATGTTTAAAGTTTAAGGTTATCAAAAATCCGAAGGACTCAACTTTAAACCTTCCACCTTAAACTTTTTTCAGCATCACTTACTTCCTTATCTCGTAAACCGCGGTCCTTCCCTGCTGACCTTAAAATCCTAACTTTGCATCGACAAATTTCGATATGAGTACAAAAGGCAAAGTATTGGTGGCGATGAGTGGCGGTATCGACAGTACCGTTGCTGCCCTGATGCTGCATAAAGAGGGGTATGAAGTGGTTGGGATCACCATGAAAACATGGGATTATGCAACCAGTGTTGGCACATCCGGAAAAAAGGAAACCGGCTGTTGCAATATCGACAGTTTTAATGATGCCCGCCTGGCAGCTGTTCAGCATGGATTCCCTCATTTTATTCTTGATATCAGGGAAGAGTTCGGCGATTTTGTGATCGAGAACTTTGTGGAAGAATATATCGCCGGAAGAACACCCAATCCCTGCGTAATGTGCAATACACATATTAAATGGCGTGCACTGCTGAAAAGAGCAAATGCCCTGGGATGTGATTTTATTGCAACGGGTCATTACGCCCAGGTGAAACAACATACCAACGGCAGGTTCTTCATCAGGAAAGGACTTGACGACAACAAAGACCAGAGTTATGCCCTTTGGGGATTGCAGCAGGATCTGCTGAGTCGCACCCTTTTGCCATTGGGAACCTACTGCAAAACAGAGATCCGCCAGATGGCCCATGATTTCGGATATCCTGAACTGGCCAAAAAGAACGAGAGTTATGAAATATGCTTTGTGCCGGATAATGATTACCGCGGTTTCCTGAAACGCAGGGTTGAAGGACTGGAAGAAAAGGTTAACGGCGGCAATTTTGTTGACCCCGGGGGAAATATATTGGGTAAACACAAAGGCTATCCATTTTATACAGTAGGCCAGCGCAAAGGACTGGATATTGCTTTGGGGAAACCGGCCTTTGTAACCGAGATCATTCCTGAAACCAACACCGTTGTATTGGGCAGTGAGGAAGACCTCAACCGTTCGGATATGCAGGTGAGCCAACTGAACTGGATGAAGTATGAAGGCATCACGGAAGGTATGGAAGCAGTGACCAAGATCCGCTATAAAGATAAAGGAGCGCTGAGCAACCTTTATACATACGAAAACGGCGTAAAAGTTCGTTTTTATGAGCATGTGAAGGGCGTGGCCCCGGGGCAGAGTGCTGTGTTTTATGAAGGAGAAGATGTGATCGGGGGCGGAATCATTCAACGCTACCGGCCCGATCTGCCAAAACAATAAGCAGCATTTGTCCAACCCGCTGAATCTTAAGGTATAAAATCGTATCTTGTATTGTATGAAAAAAAATCTGCTGCCTGCCTTTGTTGCCATGCTGATCCTCGGATTCAGTGCGTGCAAAAAATCATCCGAAGATTTTCAGCCCACCCCTATCAGTGATTATGCACCACTTGAAATTGGAAAGTACGTGGTGTACAACCTGGATTCTACAGTCTTTATCAATTTCGGGCAGACAACGGCCATACACAGCTACCAGGTAAAATACCAGGTGGATGCAGCCATAACCGATAACCTCGGGCGCCCTGCTTACCGCATATTCCGCTACATACGCAATACGCCAACAGCTGCCTGGACTCCCGACAACAGCTTTACCGCTGTAAATACAGGAAATGTACTTGAGTTCATAGAAAACAATATGCGCTTCGTTAAACTGAGCCTGCCGATAAAAGATAATTATTCCTGGAAAGGAAATACTTACATCGATACGTATTCGGCCAACTCACTGGTAAGATATCTCGATGATTGGGACTACACATACGACAGTGTTGGTGCACCATTGCAGATCGGCGGTTTTTCATTCGACAAAACAATAACCGTTAATGAACGTGATGAAGTAGTGGGTTTTCCGAATGACCCAACCTTATACTCAGAGATCAATTTCAGCCAGGAAAAATATGCTTACGGTATTGGTTTGATTTACCGGAAATTTTTTCATTCAGAATACCAGCCCCCTGTTCCCGGAGTTGACGGACATTTTGTAGAAGGCTCTTATGGGATAACGATGACGATAGCCGATCACAACTGATCATACAAATAAAAATACAGCTAATTCCCGCTTGCAACAGGCGGGATTATTTTTTCCGGAGAAACAGCACCAGGTCTGTTCCCGGGATATCCTTTACACCCACCTGCCTCAGCATGGTAACAAGCTGGCCACGATGATATGTAGCATGATTAAAGATATGATGCAGCACTTCTGATACGGGCTGTTTGAATTGTTCCTTTTTTGTATTGCGATAGATGAATTCATGTTCAAGAGCAGCTTCGGTAGCGAGATCCACCCACTCTT
>JAFDXA010000382.1 GCA_018268185.1 Bacteroidota bacterium | reverse complement strand
ACAAACACGCCAATCAAAACTTCTTGAAATAAAATAGGCAACTACTGCTCCTGTTAATCCTACACCTGCAACAACAGAAGTAGCAATACCTCGTTTTTCTTTATCCACCAATTCTGAAACGAGCGTTATGCCTGCTCCCAGTTCCCCGGCCAGTCCAATGCCGGCAATAAAACGGGTGAGCGCATACTGGTTGGTTGTATGAACAAATCCATTCACAATATTTGCTACAGAATACAGAACGATTGATCCGAATAAAACACTAAGCCTTCCTTTCTTATCTCCCATGATACCCCAGATGATACCCCCAATAAGCAGCCCGAGCATCTGTATGCTTATGATGAATTCTCCTTTGCTTTTCACTTCCTCCGTACTCAGCCCCAATGAACTGAGGCTTGGCACACGCACGATATTGAAAAGAAGCAGATCATAGATGTCTACAAAATAGCCGAGTGCGGCCACCAGTACAGCAATGTTAAGGATTGAATTGGAAGACCTTTGCATGCAAAAAATTATGAAGTAGGTTCTGTTTTCCTTTTTCCGAAAAATAGTTTGAAGAGAACAGGAGCAGTCGTTACCAATACGATTCCGATCACGATCAACTCAAGATGTTTTTCAAGGTCCAGTCCGAACTGTCTTTTTGTAAACGCATTCAGGTAGTGCCCGATAAAGAGCATGGATGTTACCCAGGCTACACAGCCAATGATATTAAAAAAAGTAAATTTTTTCTTATCCATTGCCACAATGCCTGCTACAATTGGCGCAAAGGTTCTTATAAATGGGAGGAAGCGTGCAAACACAATAGCACCGCCCCCATGCTTTTCATAAAAGTCTTTGGCCTGGTACAAATATTTTTTCTTAAACAGCAGCCTGTCTCTCCAGTTAAACATGGCCGGTCCCACTTTTCTGCCCGTAAAATATCCAACACTATTACCCAGGATACCAGCTATGATGCAAAGGCTCGATATGATCAACAGGTTGATAAAATCATTGCCCGTGTTGAGCGAAATGGAATCAACCAATGGAGTACTTAATATACCCGCAACAAAAAGCAGTGAATCTCCCGGGAAAAAGAAGCCGACAAACAAACCGGTTTCCGCAAAAATGATGAACAGCAACAGCCATATACCTCCGTAAAGAATGTAAAACATCGGGGTCAGTAGGTCTGTCCAGCTGAATTTTTTATGTAGTACAATTGTTTGCTTTAATCCACTGCTTTCCGGCAGTATTTTCTTATCAGTATACCCCTCAACAGAAATGAGCAGTGAGTCTTTCAATGCATCGGTGAAAGAAATATTTCCTTCCTTGTCTGTGTGGTTACTCACATTATTAACCAGCACCTCCATATTCTTAAGCGGTTGTTTGTACTGGTTGATAAAGTTCAACTCCACCCTGTTTTGTGCGGCAACCAAAAAGCCCATCCCCAAACCAAGTATCAATAAATATATCTGCTTCATAATAAATTCTCTTACAGAAGAGCCTTGCTTTTAGTTCTCAAGCGCCCCTTCCCATTTACTTACTGCAGCTGTTGCCAGTGCGTTACCCAAAACATTTGTCATACTTCTCCCCATATCACAGAAAGTATCAATAGCCAGTACCAGCCCGATTCCCTCCGGGGGAATATTAAACATCCCTCCTGTTGCAAGTACAACTACCAGCGATGCCCTCGGAACTCCGGCTATTCCTTTACTTGTAAGCATGAATACGAGTAACATGGCAACCTGTGTTCCGAGATGTTCTGTTACCGACGTAATATTATATGCCTGTGCGATGAACATACTTGCAAAGGTCATATACATCATGCTGCCATCAAGATTAAAAGAGTATCCCAGGGGCAATGTAAATGAAACGATCTTGTTGTTACACCCGAAGCGTTCCATTTCTTCGACCAGCTTGGGAAAAACGGCTTCACTGCTGGCGGTGTTGAAAGCAATGGTCATAGGGCTTGATATTCTCCGCATTAATTCTTTAAGTCTTTTACCCAATATCAGGTATCCCACAAACAATAATATCAGCCAAAGCACTACCAGTCCGAGGTAAAATGAACCTATATAGTACGCATAGGTACCGAGTATTCCTAATCCTTTAATAGCGATCACGCCAGTCATTGCACCAAATACACCCACAGGAGCCAGGTTCATAACATAGCTTACCATTTTCAATACCACATGAGTTAAAGAATCCAGTGCATTGATTATAGGCTCACCCTTTTTTCCTATGGCGGTAATCGCTACTCCGAAGAAAACTGAAAACACCACCAGTTGCAGAATTTCGTTCGTGGCCATTGCTTCAATAACACTTCGTGGGAAAACATGCTCAACAAATTTATCAATGGAAAATTCTTTTGTTTTTCCCATCAGGTCTTTGGCACCTTCAAGATCAGCATTGGCAAGATCAACCCCAACACCTGGTTTGGTAATGGTTACAAGAATCAGCCCAAGTGTTAAACTTAACAATGAAGCCGAAATAAACCATAGCATTGCTTTTCCGCCAACACGCCCTACAGTT
>JAFDXA010000381.1 GCA_018268185.1 Bacteroidota bacterium | reverse complement strand
TTAATTGAACAGTTCAACACAAAAGCACAGGCCCGGTTTTATATTGAACGGCTGGGAGGAAATTTTGATGATTATGTTGCCGAACACGATACATTCCATAAATCGCTGGAAAAAGTTCAGGCGCAGCTTTCCACCACAATCAAAAACAAAGTTGTTGAAAGGGCTTTTCTACCAAACTATATCTTCTCTGAAAAAAATCTGATTGTAGTTGTTGGGCAGGATGGACTGGTTGCAAATACAGCGAAGTATTCAAAAGGGATCCCGATGATAGCCGTTAATCCCGACAAACTGAGATACGATGGCGTATTGCTGCCCTTTGACAGCAGCAACTTCATAACTGGAATTGAAAAAGTTTTGAATAACAACTATAAATTCCAAACAATGAGTTTTGCTGAAGCTAAACTCAACGACGGGCAGAATCTGTTAGCTTTTAATGATCTCTATATTGGCTCTTCCTCTCATGTTTCAGCAAGATATAAGATATCATATAATTCCAAAACCGAAGAACATTCTTCAAGCGGGCTCCTCGTTTCAACCAAAGCAGGCTCTACTGGCTGGTTAAGTTCTGTTTTTAATATGGCTTACGGAGTTGCCCGCATATTTGAAAAGAATCTCCAACTCAAGCGTCCTAAACTGAATGACACCGACCTGCTGTTTACGGTAAGGGAACCATTTCAAAGCATCAGAACCCAGATTGGAATAACTGCCGGATTTCTTAAAGGTCAGAATAACCTGGTAATAGAATCACTCATGCCCGCCAACGGGGTCATATTCAGCGATGGCATAGAAAGCGATTTTTTAAAGTTTAACAGTGGTTCCATTGCCACAATTGGCCTTGCCTCCGAAAAAGCAAAGCTTGTGATCAATTAAGAACCAAAGAACAACACATAACCATCACCTTTACCATAGTTCGTATAGCAGCAATCACAGCAAAGTGAAACAACTATCAAAGCAAAGAAACTGCACGTTTATAAAGCCAGGTTTCGTTGTGTAAGCTCCTGGTGATGTTCAACGTGATAAATTGTAAAATACAGCATTTCTCTCATCGTCAGTTTTCCTAATAATGGATGAGGTAAAATATATTTATCAAGGTCGTGCTCGGTTACTTTATCAAGTTCAGCAACCAATTTATCTACTTCATTTTTCAAGTCAACTTTTAGCTTCTTTCCTTTTTCTAAACTTACTGTTTTGGGAATAAACCTTCCCGTTGCTCTTCCTCCATTCTCTAATTTCAGTAAATACTTTTTGACCAGCTCCTCATAACTCTTACTTTCTCTGTTTGCTTGTCCCCAAATGATTTTTGGTATGAACTTAGGCAAACTCATTAATTGCCTGACAGGTTTAACTCCAAGATATATATGTTCAAGCTGTTGTCCTGCGGTCCATTTGTCATTTTTGCTGGTAAGAAATTCGGCCTCTGTCAAGCCATTCAAATAGCAAATAAACGAGTTATGACTATCGTGTAATTTGGCTTTTATTGCCTGTTTGCCCATATAGGTTGTCATTATGGTTGCCACCAACTAAATATACGCAACTTTATTGTGAGCTAATGATGCAGATAAGCCTGGGATGTAGTTCATATCATGCGAACAAATGATGAGTTCCTGGTTCATGCTACACGAACCATTGCAGTTTGAGGAAAGACCACATAAAATACTTCATACTGAAGCTTTACATAATTTGAGCCTTTGTTAGTTCCACTCGTGAGCCGCCGAGGCGTGGTCTCCGACCTGCCGACCAAGGATTACAGGCCGGCATAGTGTTCCAGGATACCAAATTCATCTATACCCTTTTCATAAAATGCTGCAGATGAATATTTATACTGTTCCGGATATTCACAAATCCCGGCAACTACCGGATTGCTATGAATGTAATCAAGTTTTTGCTGAAATACAGCAGGAGTAAATAATTCTACAGACAGTGAGTTTCGCTTCCAGAAATGGTGCTTCCTGTCTGCAGAACTTACTGCATATTGATTAAGCACTTTATCCTGCCGAAGTAATATTACAAATTGTTGGGAGCTGAACTTCTTAAAACCGGTTTGAATATCCTTCAGGTTATTACCAGCAGTAGCCTGCCAGATAAAATGTATGTGATTGTTCATAACAACAAATCCATTCAGCTTTATTTTCCTTTTTTGCACCAGGTATCCAAGACTGTTTGTAATTACAGACTTGTACTTTTCATCAGCTAAGAGATTATTCCAATGCTGGATTGTGGCCGTGTAGAATTGCGGCCAGTTTTCAGGGTGCATAATTTCCATTCTGGAAAAATAAGAACAAACCTGATCAATTAAATGGTTATAAATAAATTTAAGCAATGGGTCGGCTGGTCGGAGACCACGCCTCGGCGACTCACGGGATTGCGGTAATCAAAAACGGCGAAAAATACTCCATACTGAAGCTTTGCATAATTACCGTTAATACCAAACCCTAATGGTAAGTAAATTAATTCCGAAAACAGTAACAAAATGCTCCCTACGTCACAACAGAGCGAAGATATTTGCGTAGATTAGTACGGATAACAACTGCATTATGAATATTATCGACTTAACAGCCGACGAAATTTATGCCCTGAAATACATACCAAAATTCAGTAGCGGCCATATTGATACGGGCACATTAAAGAGAGCTTTAATAGGAAGAATTGATAAAATAGATGAAAATATAAAATCGCTGGAAAAGCAAGGATTTATTTTAGTTAATGGGCTAAAATCAGGGAACCCTCCGGAAAAAGCGGCGTATCCTTTTTCCGGGATCCCTTTTTGATATTCTTTTCTGGAGAAGCAAAAAAGTATAGTAAAATGACCAAAATATTTTCACGAGGTAGCGCCTACTGTTGAAAATTTTAATAGTACAACACGCCATAGTTCATTTCAATCAAAAGGTGAACAATTTCTGGTTCGTGAGACACGAACCAGTGCAGTTAGGATTTACAATTTGTTTACGCTGGTACAAATTACAGATCAGGGAACTGAACCTGAGTTTACAGTAGTACAAAAGCTTAATCAGGGAACCCTCCGGAAAAAGCGGCGTATCCTTTTTCCGGGCTCTTTTTTTGATACTTTTTTGGAGAAGCAAAAAAGTATAGTAAAATGACCAAAATATTTTCACGACGTAGCGACTACTGTTGAAAATTTTAATAGCACCCATACGCTTTAACTCGTTTCACACGAAACATGAACAATTATTGGTTCTTGCAACACGAACCGAGGCAAAGTGGAACGTTGCTTATTTTATAAAAGTTAATTCGATTCAGTTACGCAACGTCCCATTCTGGAGACGTTGCTGATAAAAAATAGTTATAAATAAATTTAAGTAATGGGTCGGCTGGTCGGAGACCACGCCTCGGCGACTCACGGGACTGCAGTAACCAACAACGGTGAAAAGTCTCTTTCTTGAAATAGTGACTCAGTAATCATTCAAACGGAATCTGATTATTTTAACCGAACAACAGTGATTGCAGCATCACTGAATTACCAAACAATCACCATCAAACAAACAAAAAAAGCACCGGTAACCCGGTGCTTTTCTTATGAAGTTTATACTTATCAGTTCTGGCCTGTAAGCAAGAGCAGTTTATTTAACTTAACCCTCACCGATGTTCCCGCCGCTGCCGAAACACTCCTGCAGGCCCTGTTGCAATTGATCTCAGGGTAGTTTGGTTTTCCGGCTTCTATCAACACGTCTGTATTCTTATCAGGTACAGCGCCGCAATACCAGTTACCGGGATTTTCCCAGTCTGTATTGCTGGCGCCACTCCAGTATGCAACTACCTTGAGGGTACTGATACTGCTGTTTGAACTGCCATTTACTACGCACCTGTATTTATATCCATAGTACGATGAAGGAACATTGATCAGTGTAAGCTGCTGTGAGTTGATACCGCTGTAATGTGCATTGGGTGTTATATTCACAAAACCACTACCCTGGTTCACCTGCCATTGGTAGCTGCTACCCGTTACATCCGAAAGGAATTGCGAATTTCCGCCATTGCAGGTCTGCGATACCAGCCCGGTATAGGCTGCAATAAATGCGTAGGCGGTATCGGTATCCGGACAGGTACAGCCATTCAACTGGCTTACAACAAGCCTGTAGATTCCCGGCTGCGTAACAACAGTGCTGGCTGTATTCCACGAAGCATATAAATATCCTGTTGTGTTGTACAGGTTATTCAGGTTCACACTGCAGCCAACACAACTTAAGCTCACCGTTGTATCTGCACCGAGGTTAGGTTTCGGATTTACGATAAGCCCGATCTTGTTGCTGCTGATCGGCGCAAAGCATGATGGAGAATAACTGAGCACACAGTAAACAGAATCATTGTTATTAAATGTATTGCTGCTGAAAGTGCTGTCATTAGAACCAACATTATTGCCATTCAGTTTCCATTGGAAGGATGGATTTGCTCCTCCATTGGTAACATGGGCTGTGAAAGTAACCAGTTGCCCGCCGCAGGTATTGGTAGCATCTGCTGTAATACTGAATGTTGGAACCTGCTGAACAATCACTGTAGCTGTATCTCTCATGATGCAGGTACCGTTTGAAGACGTAACAACATAATTGATGGATGATGTTGGTGTTGCTACCGGGTTTGCTATATTCGGATTGCTCAGGTATGTTGTAGGCGACCATGAGAAAGTTCCCAGTCCGCCTGTTGCAGTCATGTTCACGGTTGCACCCGAACAAACAATGGTATCCGGTTTGGCCACCACAGATCTTGCATTGATGGTGAACGCATAATCACTGATATCAAAAATGGTAGATACCGTTGAAGAAGTAACTTTTATGAGCCCATTGGTTGTGCTGATATTCGGTACGATCCAGTTATAAGATCCTCCCGTGGTTGCATAGTTTGAAACCACGTTGCTCCAGGTTACGCCTCCATTGGAGGAAAGATCAATATTATAGGTTCCAACCGGTGCCCCGCTTTCTGTCCACGTAATTGTATAATTCTGGCAACCATTCAGGTTAAGCGCTGCATTCGGGTTTGTAACCGTGAGCGGCGCCGGCGTACTTCTTATCGCAAAAGCAAAATCAGAAATATCTTCCTTGCATGAATTCACATTATCTCTTACACGTATGAAGCAGTTTTCTGATGGTGTATTCGGAACCGTCCAGCTATACGTATTGGTAGCCGTGTTATAGGCAGTTATGATATTCGTCCATGGCCCTGTATTGCCCGATGTTGAATAAGCAATATCATACAGGTTGGAAATACCATCTGACCCCCATTTCACCTGGTAAATTGATCCCACCTGCAATACACCGCCATAGCTCGGCAGTATAACCGTTACCGATGGTTTTATGGTAAAGCTGGTATCGCTCTTATCAGCGAGGGCAGTATTACCTGTTGGATAAACCCTTACCAACGCTAAGGTTGAAGGCAGGTTTGGAATGCTCCAGTTGTAAGCGCCTGTTGTACCTGAATATGTCTGGTTAGATACCAGTGTTGACCAGCTTGTTCCGTTGTTGATGGAATATTCAATATTGAATGATGTATAAGCCGGACTGTGTTCAAATGCTATGGTGGTTTGTGTACAGGCACCCAGTTGGTCTAAGCCGTTTGGTGTAGATATCTTCACTGCAGGTTTGATCGTGAATACAGCATTGCTCACATCATTGCTGTTCACATTGGCAGTATTGCTCGCTTTTACCAGGCAGGTTGTTGAGTTCACATTTGGCACCGTCCAGGAATAAGATCCATTATTGGTGGTGCTTGAAGTTATCAACTGCCAGGTAGTACCGTTGTCCAGTGAATATTCCAACCGAACGTTTGAATAGAATGTGGAACTGTTCCACACAATGGTGCTGGTGGTGCCCGACCATATCTGCTCTCCGCCGTTCGGGTAAGTCAGTATCGGTTGGGCGGCCGTTACCGTAAAGTTTGCATCACTCGCATCATACTTACAGGTATTGCCTGCATCCTGCACCCGAACCTGGTACTGCGTACCGGGGTTGTTCGGAATGTTTGTCCAGTTATACGTATTACCACTGATGTTTGAGGCCAGCGTTGACCACGTAGAGCCGCCATTACTGCTGTATTGTACATTATATAAACCACTGGCTCCGGCCGTGTTCGTCCACGTGAT
>JAFDXA010000380.1 GCA_018268185.1 Bacteroidota bacterium | reverse complement strand
TATGGTTGCTTTCGCTGCTGTTTCTGGAGCGGGAGTTGTATTATTATTTGCTGTTTCCACTTTTGTTTCCGTTGAGGGTTTTATCAAACCATTTTTTAATTTTTCAACCTGTGCCGTGATTTCTTCATCTTCAATTTTTCTGAAGAGCAACTGGGGTTCTCTCAGGCTGTATCCAACGCTAAGCAATTTGATGCTGCCGGCGTTTTCCCAGTTGAGTATCTTTTCAACAACTTTCATCATGTGCAGCATTTTCTTTGCTGTTGATGGAAGGAATGGATTGATGAGTATTGCCAGGTTGGCGGTAAGCTGCAGGCAAAGATGCATGCAGTTGTCGATATTTTTCTGCAGACCCGGATTTTCAGTTAACTGTTTGGCAAGTATCCAGGGTTCTTTTTCCTGCATGTAGCGGTTGCCTTTTCTGCTGAGGTCGATCACTTCAAACAATGCATCTCTGAATTTGAATTCTTCAATACAGGTCTGCACTTTTTCTTTGGCAGCTGCAATATCAGCAACCATTGCCCTGTCCTTGTCATCAAATATATCTTCATGCAGCTTTGGTACTTTACCACCGCAGAGTTTGTGCATAAGCACCCAGGTACGGTTTACAAAGTTGCCAAAGATGCTAACCAGTTCACTGTTGTTCCTGTCCTGGAAATCTTTCCAGGTGAAATCGTTGTCTTTTGTTTCAGGAGCATTCGCACACAGCACGTAACGCAACACATCTTCACATCCGCTGAAATCCTTTACATATTCATTGATCCATACGGCCCAGTTCCTGCTTGTTGAAACTTTTTCTCCTTCAATATTCAGGAATTCGTTTGCCGGAACATTATCGGGCAGCACAAAATTACCGTGAGCTTTCAGCATGGCTGGAAAAATGATACAATGAAAAACGATATTGTCTTTCCCGATGAAGTGAATGAGTTTGGTATCTTCTTTACACCAGTAATCGGCCCAATCAGGTGTAAGTTCTTTGGTGGCGCTTATATAACCTATCGGTGCATCAAACCACACGTATAAAACTTTTCCTGCTGCATCGGGCAGGGGAACCTTGATGCCCCAGTTGCTGTCGCGTGTCATGGCACGGCTTTGCAGGCCACTATCCAGCCAGCTTTTGCACTGACCGTAAACATTATTTTTCCATTCTTTATGTCCTTCTATGATCCATTCCTTCAGCCATGGCTCGTAGTGTTGCAAAGGAAAATACCAGTGTTTTGTTTTTTTCTTTACCGGAACAGCATCGCTTAATGCACTGCGTGGATTAATGAGTTGTTCGGGTGATAATGAACTACCGCATTTCTCACATTGATCGCCGTAAGCATTCGGGTTGGCGCATACCGGGCAGGTTCCTGTTATGTAACGATCTGCCAGGAATGTGTTTGTTTTTTCATCATAATACTGCTCAGATTCTTTTTCTTCAAACAAACCATCATCATAAAGTTTTTTGAAAAAAGCCGAGGCTGTTTCATGATGAACCGGGTTGGAAGTACGGGAATAGATGTCGAAAGAGATACCCATCTGCTCCATGCTCTCTTTGATGATGGCATGAAATTTATCAACAACCTGTTGTGGCGTGATCCCTTCTTTCATGGCACGGATGGTGATAGGAACGCCGTGTTCATCACTTCCGCCGATAAACTTTACATCTCTTTGCTGTGCACGCAGGTATCGTACATAAATGTCTGCAGGCAGGTAACAACCGGCCAGGTGCCCGATATGAACGGGGCCATTGGCATAAGGCAATGCTGCAGTAACCAGGTATCTTTTTGGATTGTTCATTGCCTGCAAAAATACCGTAAATAGGGGCAATTTCAAGTATGCGTTATGGAAAATCGATCGGGCAATACTGAAGATGTTTGAATCTTCCAGGTGAAAGTAAGATATTAGATCATGGGGTGCCGTTTGAACTCTCTTGTTCTGTCGAACAGGTAACGGAAAGTTGTGAGTTGCCTGCTGCGAAAGGTTTCGCCGAGGCTTTCAGCAACATTGATCATCTTCACATTGAAATCGCCGATCCATTGCATTTCATAATCTGTATAGACAGGATTGGGTTTCTGTATAATGCGTGCACACTCGCCGATGATATAGGCATCAATGCCCTTGCTTTGCCATTCGGGTACGGTTCCGAAAACCATGCCCACAAATTTTTTTGTTCTCCTGAATTTCTGGCGCCACACGAATTCAAGTTTTTGCAGCAACCCGAATTTGCCATTGAAATGTTTGAAGTATTGGTTGATATCAGGCAGGTTAATGAACATCGAGATAGGAACGCCTTTGTGATAAACGAAGTAAACAATGTCTTCATCCATCACAGGCTTCATTTTTTTGAACATGATAAGCACCTGGTCTTTGCTTAACTGCTTTAAACCACCGTGGCCTGCCCATGCCTTGTTGTATATTTCAGCAAAATCAGTTGCAAATTTTTCGAGGTTGTTTTTTTTAATGGTGCTGAAACTGATATCAGGATTTGCAGCGTGTATCCTGTGTCTTTCTATTACTTTCTGCGAAAGGGATTTCTGTGTTTCCAGCCCGAAGCACACCTGGTTGTAAAAAGGTTTGAAGCCGTAATTTTCAAAAAGGGTTACATAGTAAGGCGGGTTGTAGTTCATGCAATAAAGCGGCGTGAAATATCCCTGTGTGATCATGCCCCACCAGCGGTCGCGTTCACCGAAATTAACCGGCCCGTCCATCGCTTCCATGCCTTCCTGCATGAGCCAGTGTTTGGCATTGTCCAGCAACAGGTCTGCAGCTTCCTGGTTGTTGATACATTCAAAAAAGCCAATGCAGCCTACAGGTAGATCGTCTCCCTTGTTTTTATATTTTTTATTGATGAATGCAGCTATGCGCCCGATGAGATTTCCGTTATCATCTTTCAATATCCAGCGAACAATTTTTCCATGGCGGAAAGCTTTGTTCTTTTTTTCATCGAATACATCATCGATATCTTTATCCAGCGGCCTTGCCCACTGCGGATCGTTTGCATAGATAACAGGAGCAACCTGTATAAAAAGTTGTGCGGTGGCTTTATCTGTTACAGGAATTAATTGCATGGCCGGGATAGATGAAGTGAGGCTTTAATGTTGCCTTTTGGAGATACTTTTTCGGTAGCAGTTTATACAACCATGATCTCCTTTTCTTTTGCATCAAGATGTTTTTCTACCAGGGCAATGAACCTGTCAGTCATATCCTGCACATCTTTTTCCGCATCTTTGGCTGCATCTTCGCTTAAACCGTCTTTCTGCAGTTTCTTGATCTGCTCAATGGAATCCCTGCGGATATTGCGGATCGAAACCTTTGCATGTTCTCCTTCACTGTTGCACTTTTTCACGAGTTCTTTCCTTCTTTCTTCTGTAAGCGGTGGCAGAAACAACCTGATCGTATTGCCGTCATTTTGAGGATTGATGCCGATGTTGGCAGCAATGATCGAACGTTCGATCGCCTGCAGCATATTCTTTTCCCAGGGCTGTACTGAAATGGTCCTTGCATCCAGGGTTGATACATTGGCTACCTGGTTAACAGGAGTAGGGTTGCCATAATATTCTACCATGATACCGTCGAGCATGGTTGGATTGGCTTTGCCTGCACGGATCTTTACCAGTTCAGCTTCCAGGTGGCTGATCGCTTTGGTCATCGAAACTTCTGTGTTCGCCTTTATTGTAGTAATATCTTCTGCCATAATGATTAAGTTGGGTGCAAAGCTATAAAAAACTACTATTCAAAGATGTAGTTTTTAAGGTAGTTGAAGCAGGAAAGTAAAAGTGGATCATTCAACCTCTACAGGCTCGGCAGAAAGAGAAAGTATTTTGTGCGATTTGCGTACCTCGCTTTCAACAAGCTGGTCTACAGAAACCGCTTTTTGTTTCTGGCGTACATAATAAATAATGCCGATGAACAGGAAGCCCGTGAGCAGCAGGGCGCCCATGGCAATGGTTGTTCCGAAGTTCCTGAGGCCGATGGCCAATGCAATGAACAGGATATTCAGGCTTACGCAGAAGATGGTGATCTTGCGATGAGAGAACCCAAGATCCAGCAGAAAATGATGCACATGGGTTCTGTCGGGGCTGAATGGCGAACGCCTGTCGAGGATCCGGAGCCCGAATACCCTCAGTGTATCAAACAAAGGAATCATCAGTATGGCAAAACCAATGGCCGGTGAAGCAGCCAGCGGTAATGCTACGCCCGGTGTGGCAGACAGGTTGATGAATTTGATCACAAGGATCGAATTAACGATACCCACCAGCAGCGACCCGGTATCTCCCATGAATATTTTGGCAGGGGGAAAGTTGTAAATAAGGAAACTAAGCAGGCTACCGGCAAGTGCGAAAGCCATTACAGCATATTCCGTGTGGCCGATATAATAAAAATAAGCACCGAAGAGCAGGGTTGTGAGGGTGCCGAGGCTGCCCGCAAGTCCGTCAACCCCATCAATAAGGTTAAAAGAATTGGTGATCACGATGATGGTGAACAGCGACAGGATAATGCTGGCATAATGCGGTATTTCATAGATACCCAGGAAACCGTGCATGTTGGTGATCTGGATGCCCGCAAACTTGATCAGGATACCTGCTGCAATGAGCTGGCCCACAAACTTTTTGCTGGCCGACAATACGAGAATATCGTCTTTCATGCCCAGGAAAAATATTACGATGGTTGCGGCTGCAAAATACTGCAGTTCAGAAGTGATACCGATCGGGAAACCCATCAGGGTGGCTACAATAAACCCGGCAAATATGCCCAGTCCGCCTAAGGTTGGAATAACAGCTTTGTGCACTTTCCTTTCATCCGGCTCATCAAACAATTTCTTATTCTTGGCAACCTGGATGATCACGGGTATGGCGAAAAACGTTATTAGGAACGATAATGCTGCACTAAGTAGAATGTTATCCATGCAATTGGTTTATAACGTCACGTACGTACAAAAGTATCAAATATGTTTTGCAGAAAGAACACAATTGTTAAGATTTATAAAAATTACCCACAATAGGGTATTTTTCAAAACCTGCCCTGCCTGGAACTCTATTGTAAACGCCCCGGGAGCCAACTTAGTATCATTGCTTTGTTAAGAACACCTGTCAACAGTTTTTCTTTGTGCATGAAGCTATTTGGATTAGGTTTGCAGCAGATTTAAAAACTACATTAAAATAATTATAATATGAGCGAACTCAAGGATATAGCCAGCCAGGTAAGAAGGGATATCGTTAGAATGGTACATGCTGTACAGAGTGGCCACCCGGGTGGTTCTCTGGGCTGTGCAGATTTCCTTACTGCCCTGTATTTTAAGATCATGAAGCATAACCCGGATTTTAAAATGGATGGGGTGGGAGAAGATCTTTTTTTCCTGAGTAACGGGCATGTTTCGCCCCTGTTCTATAGTGTACTTTCCAGGGCCGGGTATTTTCCGCTGACTGAGCTCAATACATTCAGAAAAATAAACAGCCGACTGCAGGGCCACCCAACTACACATGAAGATCTGCCCGGTGTAAGGGTTGCCAGTGGCTCCCTGGGCCAGGGAATGAGTGTGGCTGTTGGAGCTGCTTATGCCAAGAAACTGAACAACGACGACAGGATTGTATATTCTCTGCACGGTGATGGAGAATTACAGGAAGGACAGAACTGGGAAGCCATCATGTTTGCTGCTCACAAAAAAGTAGATAACCTGATCGCAACGGTTGATTATAACGGGCAGCAGATCGACGGGCCTACCAACCTGGTGATGAGCCTCGGTAACTTGCATGCTAAGTTTGAATCTTTTGGCTGGGAAGTGCTGGAAATGGATGGTAATGATATGAATGCTGTTGTGGCCGGACTGGAAAACGCCAAGTCCTTGCTTGGAAAAGGTAAACCCGTTGCTATTTTAATGAAGACAGTAATGGGTAAAGGCGTAGATTTTATGGAGGGAAGTCATGAATGGCATGGTATAGCCCCGAATGATGAACAATTGAAAAAGGCGTTGGCGCAGTTGCCGGAAACGTTGGGGGATTACTGATAATTTGATAATGAGGCAATGAGGCAATGAGGCAATGAGGCAATGAGGCAATGAGGCAATGAGGCAATGAG
>JAFDXA010000037.1 GCA_018268185.1 Bacteroidota bacterium | reverse complement strand
TTTTGATTTCAGTTCCGTAAGCATGGCTTCACCCTCCTGCATGTTCTGCTCAAATACTTCTTTGGCATTGGAACCGCCTGCACGCAGGTATTGCTCCACCAGGGCATTGGTGGATGCCCGGCTTTGTAAACCGGCAATAGTGGCTGCACTCGCTTCACCTGTCGGGCTTCCAAACAAAGAGGCCAGCATGCTGTTCTGCGCCATAAATTGTTTAAAGGCGGGAATCTTATTCAGGATTGTTTTGGCAGTCTGTTCTGCTTTTGTAGGATCAGAAAATATCTCCTTATAATTCCGGATCGTTTCTACATAATAATACGATTCCTTATTAATTTTCTTCAGGTACTTACTATTGCCGATATATTTCACACACTCATCCATCAACTGCTTTTTACGTTCCTTGATGAATTTCTCCAGGGCCTCAGAATTGGCCACTTCTCCTTCCAGCTTTTTGGCTTTGTCTGCTGCCTCCGTTACCGGCTTTGCATATTTTGCTTCCAGCTCACTTTTTTTACTACTGATGTATTTCAGGTTGGTGTTAAGTTTATCCCGGTACTCGTCATATTTAGCCTTGTAATTGCCGGCAATGGATTGCCCCTCTTTTATCTTGGCCAGCAGGGATCCGAATGTTGTTTTGCCTTCTCCAAACAGGCGCTGGGCGGTTTCGGGAGAAGCCTTTTCGAGAATAGCTTTTATCTTGTTTTCCCACTTAGCCAGTTTGGCCAAGGTTTTCTCTGTTTTGCCGGTAATGCGGCTGCTGTATTTGCTGATTTTATTATCAACCTGCTTGATATACCGGGCGGGGATGTCTTCAATTTTGGCAATAACGGTATCGGCTTTGCGCAACTGCCTGTTCATGGCTCCCGTGGATTGATCAATATATGTATTGGCTGTAGTTGTTATGCCCGAAGCAGCAGAATCGAAACTTGCTTTAGCGCTATTGGTTATTTCCGTAGCTTTTTTAGTAGTCTTTGATACCGGCCGGGTGAGGGTTTGCCATACGCTGTCTTTCTGGGCAAACAGCTTCGTGGCATTGATGCACACGCAAAAGCATAGAAAGAGTCGGATCAGACTCATACAGCAGTTTTAACGGTACAAAGTAAAAGTCATACTTAGCTGGTATAACTGGTCGGTGTTTTTCCCGTTATGAAAGGAGATTTTTCGGGTGGATTAGGGATTATTTTCACTTGGTAGTTTGAAGTTGGAATAAATTCTTAACAATTACAAATAATTTTTAAAAAATATTTAGTGGTAACAGTTAGATAACAAAAGTTGTACCTTCAAAGGAGTTTTCATAGGGTACGGATTAAAAACGAGCTGTGGTGTCCACCATAGCTCTTCTAGTTAAATAGAGTGTTTGTTTTTTCTGTTGCACTGCTATGCTGCATACGTTTGGCAATATCTGCTTCTACTATATCCTTGTTTCTTCCCCACATTTGCTTTGATCTTGCAATATGTTCTTCTTTCTTATTACTCAAATTCTCTTTCGGAGCATGGGTTTTGGCGCTGAATGGTGCTGACGTTGCCCCATCAATCAGTAGTTTGATGTACATGCAATACCGGGGGAGGCTGGTCAGGTCTGCATCGGTAAAGGGAGGATAGAACTCTTTTGACAGGAACTCTGCATCAGTTGCCCCCACCCGAAAGGTTATTAACGTACCTACATTGCCGAAGATGGCTGTTTTAATATCTTCCTGTAATTGGTCGATGTACTGGTGGGTGAGAAAGAGGGATAGCTTGAATTTTCTCGCTTCTGCTAGCATATCGGCAAAAGACACCGATATGAATGAGTGCATTTCGTCCACATACAGATAAAACGGAACACGCTCCTCTTCTGGCTGTCCAGCTCTTGCTAAGGACGCTAACTGGATTGAGGTAACCAGCATACTACCAAGCAGTATAGAAATATCTTCTCCCAACAATCCTTTTGAAAAGTTACAAATCAGGATCTTTTTAGAATCAAGCACCTGCTGCATATGGAAACTATTGGTTCGCTGCCCTATGATGTTTCTCAAAATATCACTGGCCGCAAACACCCCCACCTTATTAAGTATCGGGCTTATTGCTTCTGCCCGGAATGCTGGCGGATATTTATCATACTCGGCTTCCCAGAACGATCGGGTGTGGCTGTTGGTGACAAACCCTAGTACTTTGTACCGAAACTCAGGGTTGGTAAGGAGGGGTTGAATATCGAGAAGCGTGGCATGAGGGTATTCCAATAATGAAAGAATGCAGTGCCTGAGAATGTATTCCAGTCTTGGTCCCCAGGAATCCAGCCATATCTTTTTAAATGTTGCAATGAGTGCAGAGCAAGCAAGGTGGTGCTGGGTTGGGTGGACCGCTTTGATTGGATTAAAGCCGATTGGATATTCTAAATCTGCCGGGTTGAAATAGATCACATCTTCCAGCCTCTCTGGTGGAATATAGTTCAATATAGTTTCCGCTAAATCTCCATGTGGATCAATGATGCAAAGACCATTACCCCGGTCAATATCAGAAATAGCCATATTTAAAAGCAGGGTTGATTTTCCGACTCCTGTTTTTCCGATGCAGTATATATGGCCACACCTATCTTTATCCTTTATCCCAAATGGCTTGTGTTCGTTACGCCAAGTGGTGATGCCAATGGGGGTAATATCAGTCATCAGCATAGTATAGAAAGTTGGTACGGCTTTGAAAGGGCGGGAGAATTGCCATTGCTTCAAATTTCCCTGTCTGCCTGGTTTTTCTTGTTAGGCCATACTTATTGCTAGTATGAAAAAATCGCTCGAACAATTATTCCAGGAGTTTATGTATGAATCTGAGTTTGTAAAGAGAGCAAGACCTGAAACGCTTCGGGGATATCGTTATTCATTTACAACCTTTTCCAAGTTAGTTCCTGAGATGTCTATTGATCACATATCACCCACCGTAATCACAAAGTTCTTTAAGATCCTTCAAGAACGAAAAAGATTAGTTGGCAAAGGAGTAGTAAAAACGGGCGTGAAGAAATCAACTATTGCAAGCTATTGGACCAAACTCAATGTATTCTTTGACTGGTTAGTTAACAAAAGGCATATCATCAAGAATCCATTCGATGAGCTACCATATCCCGTACCCTCATATGACAACAAAAAATATCTTCACAAAGAAGAAATAGAAAAAATATTTACTGCTATCTTCCTTAGTAGAACAAATGACCTTTTGCTTTTCAAAAGAAATCTGGTCCTGTTTCACCTCCTTCTCTTTTGTGGCCTTCGCAAAGAAGAATTATTGCACTTGCAAGTTCGAGATGTTGACCTTGAAAGAAAACTCTTAACTATTCGCGCTGAAACGTCAAAGTCAGGAGCATCAAGACAAATTCCGATTCACTCAACTACTTACTTACATTTAGTGGACTATTTACAAGAACGAAAAAAGCATACCACTCCATTCCTCATCATCTCTACAGGTCGTGATGATAAACTCAGTTATCACGGCCTAAAGCATCTTGTAGAAAAAATGAAGCAACTATCGGGTGTATCATTCCACTTACACCAATTCAGACATACGTTTGCCATGAATTTCCTCAAATCAACAGGTAATATATTTAAACTTAAAACACTCCTTGGCCATAAAAGCATTCTTGCGACAACGGTGTACCTCAGGTGTATGCCACCAGAGGAATTGCGCAGAGACATTGAAAGTGTCAATATCGACACGTTTATGTAAGCATGGCTGCATCATTCTGTGATAGCCTGGTGTTCAACAAGATGCGTAAACACCTTTCTACTATCCTCTTTTGCTTGAAAATTCCTCCAACGTTATATACACTGCTAGTACCCTGTTTCTTTATCAATCACCCCTATCTGCACTATCGAACATTTCACAACAATTTTCGGGGACAGGTCATACAAGGACATTGTGGCTTTACTGCCATTTTCCGATTTAACCCTTATAATATATAGCTTTGGTGCTCAGAGCCAGGTTCGAACTGGCGACCCTTCCCTCTTCAGAAACCCAGTCGCCCAGCATTCTTAGAAAAGGCTTATAAATAAAGGATGGATCGGGAAAAAATATAAAAGCTCAGGTTAGTCTGTTAGAGAATAACCCCTAACTACGAGCTATAGAATGTCATTGCAATATAACAGTAGCTGCATGGGAAAGTTAGAATTACAACATGGAAATAGCAACATTGGCAAATCAGTTCTATGAATACTCAATATACTTTAAGGGATACTCAAAAGCGACAATCCGCAGGTATCGACATGCGATTCGATACTATTATACATTCGCAAAAATCACTCATATTGAACAAGTGTCCCTTCAAAGTATTCAAGCCTTGTTTGTTCATGGACGAAGCCAGAGAAAATGGCAGGCAAATACATTCTTAAGCTATCATAAATCTCTATCTGTATTTTTTTCTTGGTGCAAAGACAAAGGGTATATTCCCGTTAATCCAACAGATGACATTGAAGTTCCAAAGATTGAATATAGAATTCCCGTAAAACTATCGAAACAGGATGCGTTTAAACTTCTTGAATTAGTATACAATTTTCCCTGGCAAAATAAATTCATACAAACCCGTAATTATGCCATATTCTCAACATTCCTATTTGCGGGTATCCGAAAAACCGAATTATTGAATCTTAAATACTCTGACATAGATATTGAAAATGCGACCTTATTCGTAAAACAAGGCAAAGGAAATAAAGATCGAATAATTCCAATATGTCCTGCGCTTTGCAAAGTCTTAAAACAATATCTCGAAGAGAGGAAGAAAAAAATGAAAACGTGTCCAGAATTTTTCACCTCCTCAATTCATAATTCCGGATTCAACGAAACTAGCTTAAAACGATTGGTTGAAAAAATCCGAGGTACAGCTTGCATGAATTTTTCTATTCACAAGTTACGTCACACATTTGCAACACTTATGCTAGAAGGAGGTTGTGACATCTACAGCCTCTCAAAAATGATGGGGCATAATAATATAAAAACCACCACCATCTACCTAGCCGCCAGCGTTGAACATTTACGCAATCAAATATTAAAGCACCCACTTGATATTCAAGTATACTAACTACAGATAACAACCCTGCGGATAAGCCTATGCAATTTTGGTGTGCTAAAATGCCTAAAAACATTATGGCACCTTCAAACAAAAGAACTCATTCTGCATCGGAAAGTACATTTAGCAAAGCAATTCTCTCAATTGCAAACCAGTTTTCGTTACACTCGGTATTTGATGACTTCCTTACCATGACTATTGCAGCATGTACCCAGAATCCTTTCACTAAAAAGTCATATTACGAGGAAGAATATCTTGCAACCATTGGCAAGTATAAAGAGTCAGAGCTTCGCCATCAGTTTCCTATTGCATTCGCAGCCCTCATTGAAGAAATGGAAGCTCGAGTGGACTCGCTGGATGGAAATGATGTATTGGGTCAGTTTTTTGAAACGCATATATCAAATGGAAGAAATGGTCAGTATTTTACCCCAACCCATATCTGCGATATGATGGCGCAAATGATCATAGGCGAGGCTTCTGAGAATACAAACCAGAATCGGCCTATTCGTATCCTTGATCCTTCTTGTGGGTCTGGGAGAATGCTATTAGCTGCTCACAAAATTTCCCAACTCCCGCATGAATGTTTTGGGATAGATATTGATCTGACTTGCGTAAAAATGTCTGCAATTAATCTCTTTCTCAATGGCATAAAAGGAGAAGTCATGTGTGCAAATGCACTTGCTCCGAATGACTTTGTATTTGCGTACCGAATTTCATTTTTGCCACTGGGTATTTTTAAAATTCAAACCAAAGAGAACTCGGTATTATGGAGATCAAGCAAGTTTATAAAGGAAATATCTGTCGCTGAGACAAAAGGTAGCTCCCCCAAGTTATTCACCGATGCTCCGAATGGGAATTCTACACAGCTAGATTTATTTTAACTCCATTAAATGGAGTTTTATTTTGAGTTGTTCGAAGAAATGACGTTCATAACATTTAAAAGCAATGCGAATCTACAAGGCTTTCACTCTTGGCTTTTTATACACTAAAAAAGGAGGATCATTCACTTCAATGAATTAAAAGTCCAGACACGATTCGGAAGAGGTGTTGAGTTTTCCTGGCTTTCTTTTGAAATTAAAAGTAAGCTCCGTATTAGCTTTTTATCATTGGTGCGAAAAGATACTTCTCTGTTTTCACTTCCATAATTGTAAAACGAAAAAATAGCTTCCTTTTCATCAATAATCCAAACAAAAGCTCTTAAATCAATCTGTGACTCATAGACTTTTGCTCCTTTGTCTTTAAGCTCATATTGAAAATTTACATGTCGCTCATCAAGCCATTTACAGAAATCTTCCAATGTTGTAATATTTGGATCTTCGCGGTCTGGCCATCGCTCAAAATATTCCCTATATGTTGAGGTACTCTTAAGTTCACTGAAAGGCATTTTAAATTGATTCATTGAATTCTTTAGTCGCCGATTTTCATCATAAGTCACCATGTTGATTTGGGGTTTTCTTGAACGGGTCAGCAACCCAATAATAGCCAGGTTATATTGATCAAAAACTTCGGGGTTTGAAAAATGACCAAAGGCTGGCACATCACAAATGATCGTCAAACTCTTTTCTGTTTTCGGAATCAACCGCACCATTTCATCCATATTATGCGGAAAATTTCCAACATACTTAGTTGAGATTGACTCGGATATTTGAGCGCTTATTTGTTGTAAATTACTTATGCTTTCAATGATCTGGTAGCTTTTATTTACGCTTGTCTCGACATTTTTAAGTACCGCATTTACATTCTTCATCAATGTTCTTACATGCAGTTCTGTAAGTACCGCAATCACCACTGCTCCTAAAGTAATTATCTCTACCGCAAGTCCAAATTTTTCGAGGTTTGACATGACAGATTAGATTTAGTCAAAAATGATAGAAATGGAATATTCTCAACACTACTAAATAACCAAGAAATGGTATTTACCTAAATTTAGTTATTTTATTGAATTAATTTTCTACAAACTTGTGCCTTAAACAAATTACCCTCACTTATCTCTTTTTTAATTTCTTCATACACTATCTCCTATGGAGACAGGTCGATATCCTAACAGGTTAAAAACATTTCGTCGTATTGCTGGATTATCCCAGAAGAGAGTATCTAAAATACTCGGCCTGCGCGATACCTCAATGCTGTCCCGCTGGGAACATGGGTTCAACGTACCAGCACTTGCGAACTTGTTTATACTCTGTCAGCTTTATCAGGCCACTCCCCAAAAACTCTATCCTGAAGTATGGAAGCAGGCAGAAACAAATCTGTTGGCTCGCACTGAGTCGTTTTAACAAGTAGTTGAATATTCTTTTATGTAACCTCATTTCTATCGGACACTGATTGTCCGTTATCAAGTTCGGTATGCAGATGTTGGGAAGCGAAGTTTTTGCTTTCCCATCTGTATATAAACGAACGTAACGATTAATAATAAAAACGTAACGTTATCTGTGGAAACAGTGGATAACACTCTTGTTCTATGAAAACCAATTATACCAATGAAGAAATCAAGCTTGCCCGTGAAATTGCAACTACCCTTGATGATCATGATTCAATTGCCATGCACTTGAAATTCGCACGCATCTACAAGGAAGCACGGCTTCGGGCGGCTCTTGCCAAAGTCATGGCAGTGCCGGAAGACCAGATCAGGAACAGCCGGGCAGCACTGTACGTCTCTATTATCAAAGGAGGAGACCGGTATGGTCATACTGGGTATTAGTACGAACACACGGCTCACAAGCTATGCAATCATCTCTCCTACTGAGCTTATAAAGTATGTAACGCACCTTCATAAAGTCTCGTGGACCTCTGCAAAAACAGATCAGATTATCGCCAGCCTGGAGCCGTGTGTGCGCCAATATTGTATTACCACCGCCCTTTTGTCAATCCCCTATGAACACTACCAAACAGCGTCGTACAAAGTACTCAAAACAGCACTTAGTAGATTCTTTTCCCGACATCGAATTCCATTCAAAGTCGTCACGCCACCGGAACTGGCGGCTTGGGCGCAGCATCCGACAGAGCAAGGAAAGAAAGCGCTTATGGAGGTTGTTGTAGCAAGGTACCCGGAGCTACGGATCTGCCAGCAAAAGGAACTTCGGAACCGGTCTAAGTATTATTACAAACTCTTTGAAGCGGTCGCGGTTGCACATCGGGAACTGGATCAGCAGCACTAAATGAACTATTGGAACAGGATGGAAACGTCCTGTTTTCTATTTGTGCATCGTACAAATTCCCCTGCCTTATACTCATTACCCTTCTTCGGTACACTTTGGAAAACTATTCTTTCATCACTTATCACACTCAGTATGGATACAAATGCTTCAGTCCTTATTCCAAAGGTTACCTGGATCACGCTCAATTATCGGCCCAAGATCAAACCGAGCCAGCGACCGATTATTAAATCAAGCAGGGATGCCTATGAACTTCTTCGGGATACCTGGGATACAAATACTCTTGAGCTTCTGGAACAGTTCAAGATATTGCTTCTCAATCGGGGTAACTATGTGCTGGGAATGTACCATGTATCAACCGGCTCAGCTGCTGGAACGATTGCTGATCCTAAAATCATTCTTGCAACGGCTATACTAGCCAATGCCACCTCTATTGTATTAGCTCATAATCATCCCTCGGGGAACATCAAACCCAGCCGAGCGGATGAAGAGTTAACTCAGAAGATAAAACATGCGGCTGACTTTCTTGATCTGAAAGTGCTTGATCATATCATTATCACCCCCGAATCGTACTATTCATTCGCTGATGAAGGACTGATTTAGTCCTTTTTTTATTGCCTCACTTTGCAGATACTGCAAATTTCCCTCTCTTATTTCTCTTTCCTCATTTCGATACTATACAGAGTGAATCATCATTCTTTCACAATTAAATTATACAATCATGGATTCAGCACAATCTATTCCAAAGCTTGATCTGTATCAAGCCGTTACCGACCGAATCATTGCCCTTCTTGAACAGGGCATTATTCCCTGGCAAAAGCCATGGCGGGAGGCAGGGATGCCTAAGAATTTAATTACTATGCGTCCCTATTCCGGCATTAACCTCTGGCTCCTGTTATCACTCAACTATGAACGCAATCTCTTCCTCACCTGGGAACAGTTAAAAGGCATCGGTGGCTCAGTCCTGAAAGACGAGCATGGCCACATGGTTGTCTTCTGGAAGCAGGTGGAGAAGAAGCCGCAGGAACGTGATGAACAGGGCAAGCCAAAAACAACGGCTATGCTTCGGTATATCAAAGTGTTCAATATTGCCCAGTGCAAGGATATACCTGAACACCTGATTCCGGTTGTTGATACTGCTGTCGAGTTCTCTCCCCTTGAAGCGTGTGAGCAAATCATTACTGGCTTCGTTGACAAGCCGGTTATCCAGCACAAAGAAACCAGAGCATATTATGATCTTTCAAATGATCTCATCAACATGCCAAAGAAGAAATCTTTCAAAGCCGTTGAAGGGTATTACTCCACGCTCTTTCATGAGTTGGTACACAGTACCGGCGCTCCCAAGCGGCTCGACCGAAAAACCATTGTTGACATGGCACCCTTCGGGTCTGAAAGCTATGCAATGGAAGAACTGGTTGCGGAAATGGGGGCTGCATACCTGTGCCAGTTGTCTGGTATACTGTCCCCGGAGATCAATAACACCGTTGCCTACCTTGATAACTGGTTGGGAGTGTTCAAGAAAGATAAACGCTTTCTTATCACTGCAGCCAGTATGGCGGAAAAAAGTGTTATTTATATCTTAAATAAAAATTCAAAAAAAGCCATTCAGAAAAATTGAATGGCTTTTAGATTCTAAATTTTTTATTGCTTTAGGACATTAAGAATGGCTTTTTCAAACAGTTTAGATATAGTATTTCCCACTGAAATAGCTTCCTCAATTTCTGATCCTTCAATTCCACATATTAAAATTTCACCACTCGACGCATTCAATCTAAACATTTCTATTTTCGAATCTTTTGAAAATTTACCCATAGATATTAAAATACCAATTTTACATAATAACCTTTTCCTACTCTGCAATTTTGTCCAAAAATTTCTTATTTCTTTAGCTTCTATCTTCTTCTTTGTATTCTTACATTCAACTAAGATAAATCTACTTTGTAGTTGTTTAAAAAAGCTATTAGCTTCTAAGTTTTCAAACAAAATATCCAATTCTTCTGTTTGGGTTCTAATTCTACTTTCAACAACTTTGAAATGTTCATTATCTTGGGATGCATAAAAGCAAATAAATTCTTCAAATAGTTTCCCTTTATTGTGATCTAGATTGGCATTTTTTACTATTTTCCATCTTTCACCTATATCATCTCTGCTTTCCAGTAAGTTTATTAGATATTGATTTATATAAACATTAACTAATAACTCTTGATTTTTAAGCAAAACAGGTCGCATTTTTTCCTTTACATAAGAAAAGATGAAAATAGCTACTAGACTTGTTGACTCAATATTTTCATCGCCTTCTTCATCCCATTGACAATCTCTTTGCCTATTTAGCAGGTATTTAGATATTGAAGGTGTAATATCATTAATATTATTCTTAGCAAAAAAAGATAATAAATAGCCGACTTGCCAATCAGAATACTCTTTTGCTAAAACACTAGAGAGAATTTCACCTTTTAATCCGATCATAATCTCTTTCACTTTTGTCATTTTAGAAGAAGAAAGTTCATTAAACAACGTCCAAAGCATAGAAACACGAATAGGGTCAATATTTTTGAATATTTTTAGCTTTTCGACAAAGGAAATTAAGGGCTGATATGAGCTAACATCGGCAATCTCTTCTAAAGTTTGAAGGACCCAAATAATATCTAAAGGAATCTCATTAAAACTAACTCCTTCTAAACCTGCTTCAGACTCAAAATATCCCTGCAGGATATTTTTTAAATGGCCTATATACATTACTCTTTCATCGAACAAGTTTGCTCTATTTAAAGTTCGAATTATAGCAGTCATGGTGTATAATCCAGGTTTTCCAAGTATGGCATTAGGAAGTATTTTCTTTAGCTGTACTTTTAGTTTTTCTGCTATGAGCTTCGGTAAAGGTTTCCCAATATACAAATAGACCCAAGTGCCGACGCAATCGTCTCCTAACAGATCTTCTTCCCGCTGCAAAGAAATCCATTTTAAAGCGTTGGCAATCGCTATAAATTCTCCTGCCAATTTCTGATCGATTAGATCTCTTGCCATTT
>JAFDXA010000379.1 GCA_018268185.1 Bacteroidota bacterium | reverse complement strand
AGGAAATATTTGAAAAATACGGTTATGCCCAGCGCTTCGGTTTTCCTGTATTCATCATACTTGATGAATACGGCAACCGCATTCATACACAGAACAGTGAATACCTGGAAGATGGCAAAAAAAGTTATGATAAGGAAAAAGTAATGTCGTTCCTCGAAAGCTGGAGCCCGGCGGCCATGGATCCAAAACTTTATGAGAAGGGCTAGCTAAATACCTGCTATCGCCTGGCAGCCACATGATAACCAATATACCCAAGCCTTGAGTTCAGCATCAAACAAATTCCTGGAAATGGTACAAAGTCCCTTCAGGTTCACCCTTTACCTGTTGGGCAAACTACCTTCTGCTTATTTTGCAGGTGTAAGGCTGAAATACGCTGATGACAAACAGGCCATCGTTACGATACCTTACAAGTGGTTCTCCAAAAATCCTTTTCGCAGCACATATTTCGCCTGCCTGGCTATGGCAGCAGAAATGAGCACCGGCATACTCGGCATGATGTATACTTACCAGCATCAGCCCGCCATCAGTATGTTGGTTGTAAAGCTTGAAGCAAATTTCAAAAAGAAGGCTACAGGTATTACTACTTTCACCTGTGAAGACGGTGAGGCCTTCCGGCAGGCAATACAGGAAGCATCCGCATCCGGCAAAAGCACCACGGTTGCCGCCAGGAGCACCGGAAAAAATAAAGAAGGAGAAATTGTGGCTGAGTTTGTTATCACCTGGTCGTTTAAAGCAAAAACAGCCTGAGAATCCAGTGTGGCGGTAATTAATTTTTCATCATTTTGCTGTCAAGCAGAATAATTTACCTCAATCTAAAAATCTCTTTTAAAAAAACTTATTCCGGTTTTCTTATTTCTTCCCATACCGTTTATTGATATGTGTTTCCCGGCAGCTGTTCAGTCCTAACTAACCCTAATTTTGTAACTTGCACGCCAATGTATCGCATAAATCGTATGCGGTCACAGTAAAGAAGTATTATGGCAAAAGAACTTCGTAAGCAGCAGGCACTTGAATATCATTCCAAGGGCAGACCGGGAAAGATTGAAGTGGTGCCTACCAAAGAAGCGAAAACGCAACGTGACCTGTCATTAGCCTATTCACCGGGCGTGGCAGAACCTTGCAAAGAAATAGCAGTAAACCCAGATGACGTTTATAAATACACGGCCAAAGGAAATCTCGTAGCAGTGATCAGTAACGGAACGGCCGTGCTGGGCCTGGGCAATATCGGTCCGGCGGCCAGCAAGCCCGTTATGGAAGGAAAAGGTGTATTGTTCAAAATATTTGCCGACATAGATGTTTTTGATATTGAGGTAAATGAAAATGATCCCGAAAAATTTGTGCAGATCGTAAAAGCGCTCGAGCCCACGTTTGGCGGGATAAACCTTGAAGACATCAAAGCGCCTGAATGTTTTTACATAGAGCAGGAATTGAAATCACAATGTTCTATTCCTGTAATGCATGATGATCAGCACGGTACTGCCATCATATCTTCTGCTGCCTTATTGAATGCACTTGAACTGCAGAAGAAAAAAATAGACCGGGTGCGTTTTGTTATCAACGGGGCCGGTGCTGCCGCCATGGCCTGCATGAAACTCTATGTTTCGTTGGGTGCAAAACCTTCCAACTTCATGGTATTCGATAAAGACGGCATTCTTTACAAAGGAAGGCCTGATATTGAACCACTCAAGCACATGTTCTGCGTGGATGAAAAGTACAGGTCATACGACCTGGCAAAAGCGATGAAAGATGCTGATGTTTTTGTGGGGCTCAGCGTTGGAAATGTTGTTACACCTGAAATGATCAAATCCATGGCCCGCCACCCAATCGTTTTTGCCATGGCCAATCCCGACCCGGAGATTCCTTATGAAACAGCCGTTGCAGTTCGGAAAGATATTATCATGGCTACCGGCCGGAGTGATTATCCCAACCAGGTAAATAATGTACTCGGCTTCCCTTACATATTCAGAGGTGCCCTGGATGTTCGGGCTCGCCAGATCAATGAACCCATGAAACTGGCTGCTGTAAAAGCTTTGGCTGAACTTACAAAATCAGCCGTGCCGGATATCGTTACACTGGCCTATAACGAAAAGAATATGTCTTTCGGCCCCAATTACATCATTCCCAAACCTCTTGATCCAAGACTGCTGGCTACCGTAGCTCCTGCTGTTGCTAAAGCTGCTATTGAAAGTGGTGTATCCCGTGTAAACATCGAAGACTGGGATGCATATACCATTGAACTCAATAAACGCCTTGGCCTCGATAACCAGTTAAGCCGTGTGATCGGTAACAAAGCGAGAAGAGATCCGAAACGTGTTGTTTTTGCAGATGCCGAAAACATCAAGATATTAAAAGCAGCGCAGCTTGTGCTGGATGAAAAAGTAGGCTATCCCATCCTGTTAGGCGACGAGAAAAAGATCACCGAGATCGCACAGGCCAATGCAATAGACCTGGATGACATGCCGATCATTAACCCGAAAGCAGACGATACAGAAGAAATGCGCAAACAGTTTGGTGAGCTTTTCTTCTCAAAACGTCAACGAAAAGGCGTTAACAGGTATGAAGCTTATAAACTGATGAAAGAACGCAACCACTTTGGTTGTATGATGGTTGAAACTGGCGAAGCCGATTGTATGATCAGCGGGCTCAGCAGGAATTATCCTGATACCATCCGGCCCGCTATCCAGATCATCGGAACAGAAGATGGCGTTAAGAAAATAGCCGGCATGTATCTCTTATTTACCAAAAGGGGGCCCTTGTTCCTGGCAGATACTACGGTGAACTTCAACCCAACCGCCGAGGAGCTTGCCGAGATCACATTGCTGGTAGCCAAAGAAGTAAAGCAATTCAACATTGTACCAAAAGTGGCCATGCTTTCTTATTCAAACTTCGGCAGCAGCAGCTCACCGGAAGCCAACCTCGTTCGTCACGCCAGGGAAATTGTTAAACAAAAAGATCCGAACCTGGTTTGTGATGGCGAACTCCAGGGGATACTGGCATTCAATAAAGAAATATTGAAAGACAATTACCCCTTTACCGAACTGGTGAACGGGGAAGTAAATACCCTGATCTTCCCAAACCTCGCTTCCGGAAATATTGCTTACAATCTTTTGCAGGAAGTTGGTGGTGCCGATAGTATCGGGCCCATCCTGCTGGGATTGAAAAAGCCGGTTCACGTATTGCAGCTCGGCAGCTCTATCCGCTCCATCTTTAACATGGTGGTGATCGCAGTGGTAGATGCACAATCGAAAAGCAGAACCAATGCCCAGGAAGAAATAAAGAAAAGTAAATGGTGGAAACGCCCTAAAAAAACTATGGCATAATATATGACCTCATCTCATTCATCATCATTGCTTAAATTCACCTGAGAGAAAAATACCCGAATGAATTTTTTCACCCATT
>JAFDXA010000378.1 GCA_018268185.1 Bacteroidota bacterium | reverse complement strand
TACATGCCTTTGGGAAAACTGCTTCCTGTTATACTTGAGAAATATATCAGAATTCAAAAACCAACAGAATGGCTTTTCCCGGGTATGAGATGGAACACTACAAGTGGTGAGCGTTTTTATTCTGATTTTGCCCCGCAATTCGGGCAACGTAGTATTCAATGGGCTGTTCAAAGGGCGGCACAACTTGCAGGTATAACTAAGCGTGTAAATGTTCATAGTCTCCGCCATACCTATGCAACCCATCTGCTGGAAGATGGTGTGAATATTCTCACCATAAAAGAATTACTCGGACATGCAAGCATAAAAAATACCATGATCTACCTGCATGTGGCACAGGTTAACAACAGGGATAAATGCAGCCCCATCGACACACTTGAAGGCCTAAAAATAATAGGATACGTTCAGGGTGAACTAAATTTTGACTGAAATGTTTTAGATCACATGCGTTCAGTAAAAAAGGCAAACCTTCCGGAAAAGATATGCATGGTCTGTAACAGACCTTTTACCTGGAGAAAGAAATGGGAAAAAGTATGGGCTGAAGTAAAGTACTGCAGTGACAGATGTCGAAACCGTAGAAGGGAGCTTCACTACAGGGGTATTATATAATAACAAAAGGCGACAATGATCTGATGATATTGTCGCCTTTAAAATATTCTGTAGCGGGTATTAACGTATGCCGGTTGCAGAGAGATCAAATGGAAGTATCTTCTCCGCAATTTTGAATTGATCTTCAAAATAGTACATGCTGTACATCCTGTTCTTAATTGGTTGTTGCCTGATGAGGTAAGCTTTCCTGTTGTTAAATTCAGGATCTTCCTCATCCTTGTCTGCTTTTACTATGCTGTATCTGCTGTCTGCCTTACTGTAGTTTACGTCGTTATAGGTAGTTTTTTTACCTGTTGCTGAAAAGGCGGTTTTATTGAAAACAATGCCAGCCACAGAACTTTCATATATCCTGTAATCATATAGCTGGGGAACGTTGTCTCTGTTTGCAGAATTGGAAGCCATGTAACTTGTCATATAATATGAACCAATGGAAACCACATACTCATTTTCATTAACCGGGTGTACATAAATACCAAGGTCACCTTTCCACAATTCACTCAGGTATTTGTTGGCAGAAATGTCTTCAACCTTTTCTTTGATATATGATTCCCCACTGAAAATTTTCCCGGTTGAAGGAACTGCTTTGTATTCTACAGGGCCGTATCCGAAAGTTGCAATGTCCATTTTCTCATCAAATACTTTGCTGTAAACAACCTTTTTTGACTTTATATCAAATGCTGCCAATACACCGGCATTTTTACTTCCGCTGTATACCCATACTTTTTCGTCGTAAACAAGAAAAGCAGTATTGAGCTTTTCTCCTTTGGCAGATGCAGGTAGTAATTCTTCAACAGAATATAACTCGCTGCTGATTTTTTTACCGGAAGTTTTATCGAATGAGATTAACTCAACAGCCGGATCATATTCAGCAACTCCAAAAAGAAATGTGGAAGCCTTCGGGTAAAACTGAACTTTGCTCCTGGTGAAATAGATAATCTGGTTAGTGAGTGTATCTATCATCTCAGATGATTCGAATAGTTCTTTCGCTGTGTATTTGCGGCTTTTCTTTAATGGAATCTGCGTAGTAAGATCAATATTGATGGTTTTTACACCGGCATTTCCATCAATATTGGCAATGCTGATGCTACCACTTCGGTTGGGATACATATTGTAATTATTCACCCCGTCTGAAAATCCCTCTCCGAGGAATTTCGGATCCTTATCTTCATATACCTTCCCGGCAATACTCAATGTTCCAGCCCTGGTATCAACAATTTCAGCAGCGTAATCGCCATAGTCACCTGCTATGATCACCCATTTGTCGCCCTGGTGACTAAAGCCATCAATTTTGAAGTTATCATTCCAGAAGGCACTCTTTTTATTCATGTCTACTTCAAAAGCTTTCTGCAACTTGAAATTATCATTCACCACATAGAAATTAATTGTCTTACTGCCGCTGAGTAATATGAGTTTCTCTTTGCTTACTGAATCTTCAAAAATATAGGAGCTCATCAGCTTTTTGCTGAAGGCATTGTTTTTATAATGATAGTCCTGCGCAAAAACAATTTTCTGTGCAAAGCCGTTGGTAGCACACAGAAGCAATACTATAATGGCAAAGTGAATTTTCCGATGCATGCTTTAGAATTTTCGGAAAGATAAAAGTTATGCCACACTTGGGCTTTTTTCGTTTAGGAATTAAGAAAATTTTTTAAAATGCTTATGATGTAGGAGCATAAAAAAACCTTCCACTTGGGAAGGTTTTGCAATGATGTATAACTGGAAAATTAATAATCCCTGTTGTAGCCACCAGAGTCGCCACGGCCACCGCCGTAACCACCGCGGCTTCCGCCACCATATCCGCCACGGCCACCGCCACGGCTTCCACCACCATAACCACCACCGCCAGAACGTTTTTTGTAACCGCCTTCACCGGCAGGGCGTGGTTGTGATTCGTTAACGATGAGTTTGCGGCCCTGAACTTCAGTTTCATTCAGGTTTGCAATTGCTGTTTTAGCTGCTTCATCATCCTGCATTTCAACAAAACCAAAGCCTTTGCTGCGGCCATTCATTTTGTCTTTCAGAATTTTTGCACTGCTAACTGCACCAAATTGTGCAAAGAGATTGTTTAAATCATCATCAGTCATTGACCAGCTGAGATTTCCTACGTAAATGTTCAT
>JAFDXA010000377.1 GCA_018268185.1 Bacteroidota bacterium | reverse complement strand
CAAACAATCGGTTGACCTGCTCGACCAGATAACAAAGGCAGGCATCGCACCCGGTCATTTTGCACAGATAGAACTATCTGAAAAAGAAAAAAATTGCATTCAACATTTTAAGGAGAAATAAATGTCAAAGAACAAGATCAAAACCATAGGTGAACTTAAAGAACATGGCTATGTTTCAAAATCCATAAAGGATGAAATAAGAGACAACCTCGTCAAAAAGATAAAGGGAAAGCAGAATGCCTTTCCCGGTATTCTCGGTTACGAAGATTCTGTAATACCGGATACAGAAAGGGCTCTACTGAGCAGACACAATATCCTCTTCCTGGGTTTGCGGGGTCAGGCAAAAACACGTATGGCCCGCCAGATGACAGAACTACTGGATGAATACATTCCTGTTGTTGCGGGAAGCGAAATCAATGACGATCCCTTCATGCCGATATCACGCTATGCTATTGACCTCATAGCCGAAAGAGGCGATGAAACACCTATAGAATGGCTGCACCGTAGCCAACGCTATGGCGAAAAACTGGCGACGCCGGATGTAAGTGTTGCTGACCTGATCGGCGATATTGACCCTATCAAAGCGGCCAACCTTAAACTGAGTTTTGCAGATGAAAGAGTATTGCATTACGGCATCATCCCAAGGAGCAACCGCTGCATTTTTGTTATCAATGAACTGCCCGATCTCCAGGCGAGGATACAGGTGTCTTTATTCAACATACTCGAAGAAGGCGACTTGCAGATAAGAGGATTTAAATTAAGGCTGCCGCTCGACGTGATGTTTGTATTCACTGCTAACCCTGAAGATTATACCAACAGGGGCAGTATTGTAACACCGCTCAAAGACAGGATAGAAAGCCAGATATTAACGCATTATCCGAAATCAATAGAAACATCGCTTGCCATTACGGAACAGGAGGCTTCCATTATAGAAGCACAGCATGAAAGGGTGAAAGTGAGTGACCTGATCAAACGCCTTATTGAACAGGTTGCTTTTGAGGCGAGGGAAAATGAGCTCGTCGACAAAAAAAGCGGCGTAAGTGCAAGACTTACCATTGCTGCTTACGAAAATGCGATCAGCGCTGCAGAAAGAAGAGCGATCATCAATGATGAAGCCAATACGCAGGTGTGGATCAGCGACCTGGCCGGCATCATCCCGGCCATAACCGGTAAAATTGAACTCGTGTATGAAGGCGAACAGGAAGGACCATACCAGGTTGCCTACAATTTACTTGAAAGAGCGATCAGAACACAGTTTGTTCAGTATTTCCCAAATCCAGATTCTTTAAAAAAGAAAAGAGGTAAAGAACAGGAAACAGAGAATCCTTATAAATCAATCAGCCGCTGGTTTGATGCGGGCAATAACCTCAATGTTTTTTTAGATACAACAGATGCTGATAAGATACAATTACTCTACAAGGTTGATGGCTTGCATGCGCTGGTGAAAAAATATTTCCACGCAGCCAATGAAAAAGAAAATGCATTGCTGATGGAGTTTGTATTACATGGCCTGTCCTCCTATTCGCTCATCAGCAAAAAATTACTGGAAGGCCGTTTTGAATTCAAAGACCTGATGGGCAGTATGTTGAATCTTGGCTCACAGCAATATGAAGATGATGATTACAACGAATCTGACTTCAACTGATAAAAATGGCGGGATAAACTCCTGCCATTTTTATTAAATGATGTTCACTTCCCGTTCGAGCAACACGCCGAATTTATCCTGCACACTATCCAGTATCGCTGTACTAAGGTCAAAAATTTCTTTTCCGGAAGCTTTGCCATAATTCACCAGCACCAATGCCTGCTTGACGTGGCAACCGGCATCCCCTTTCCGGTATCCTTTCCAGCCGCATTGCTCGATCAGCCAGCCAGCAGCTAGCTTTACATGTCCATTATCAAGCTTATACCCAACGATCGAAGGATGCTGTTCTTTCAGGGCTTCATATTTTTCAGCAGGTACTTCCGGGTTTTTGAAAAAACTACCGGCATTACCAATCACCTGCGGATCAGGAAGTTTGCTTGTTCTGATATTGATCACCGCCTTTGCGATCGCCTGTATGCTCAGGTCTTTCACCTGCATCTTTTGCAGTTCGGCTTCTATAGCGCCGTAAGAAGTGTTGAAATGAGGCTTCTTCGAAAGTTTATAAGTAACCGATGTGATTACAAAACTGCTCTTATGTTTATGCTTGAATACACTCTCCCTGTAACCAAATGCACAATCTGTTTTACTGAAAACAACTGTTGTTTGTTCTTCAAGATGAACAGCTTCCAGTTCATGAAAAACATCTTTGATCTCTACTCCATAAGCGCCGATATTCTGCATAGGCGATGCTCCAACATTGCCGGGTATCAGCGAAAGATTCTCAACACCGGCATAGTTGTTTTCAAGACAGTATAAAACAAACTGGTGCCAGTTAACACCGGCTCCTGCCTGCAGGTAAACATGATCTTCGTCTTCGGCCACTAACCTTATCCCGCTGATCTCATTTTTAATCACGAGCCTGTTCACATCCCCGGTAAATAATACATTGCTGCCACCCCCCAAAACGAGTGGTGTATCAATTGGCAATCCACTCATTTGTTTCAAATCATCCAGCAACTGTCGAAGAGATTCAACATTGTTGAACCTGCTGAAGAAGCGGGCATGCACATCAATGCCGAATGTATTGAAAGGTTTCAGTGAAAAATTTTCCTGTATCATCAGTTTAATTTGGATCGGCGTCGGCAATAACTGTTACTGACCTGAATTGCTTTTCCGACAACAATAAATTTATATGATTTCTGATTACTTTTTTGTAAGTGATGCTCATGCCGTACTCTTTGGGAAGTTTTACCAACAACTCCAGGAGGTATTCATTCCGCATACGCCCGATTACGGGAACAGCGGGGCCTGTTACATAATCTTTCAGATCCTGTCGCAACAGCGAAGCCAGTTTATCGCCTGCTGCATCAAGCACCTGTTTATCCCTATGTTTCAACGTGAGTTGCACAAGCCTGCTGAAAGGAGGATAAAAGAACTCTTTTCGTTTCTCTATTTCAAATTCAAATAGTTTGGTATAATCATGCTGCTGTACAAACTGCAAAACCGGGTGCTGTACGTTCAATGCCTGTATGATCACTTTGCCTCGTTGCCCTTTTCTACCTGCCCGGCCACTTACCTGTTCCATCAGTTGAAATGCTCTTTCGTTCACCCTGAAATCGGCAAAACTTAACAGGCCATCTGCATCCAGTATTCCCACGAGACTTACATGATCAAAATCCAGTCCCTTTACTACCATCTGGGTTCCAACCATGATATCAACCCTTCCCTGTTCAAAGGATTGGATAAGCGCATCGTGTGCTGTTTTGCCTCGGATACTGTCAACATCCATTCTTGCCACCCGGTGATTGGGAAAATCGGTTTCCAGTTGCTCTTCAATTTTCTCTGTACCAAAATTTTTCTCCAGCCAGGTATTGCTGCCGCAGGCCGGGCATAAGATCAGTTTTGGATAAGTACTGCCGCAATAATGACAATGAAGTTTATTGGTAAACTTGTGAAGCGTTAATGACACATCGCAATGGGTACATTGTGGAATATAACCGCAGGTTCCGCAAATGAGGTATGGATTGTAACCCCGCCGGTTCTGAAAAAGAATAACCTGCTTGTCTGCATCCAATACCTGCTGCATGGCTTCTTTCAGTTGCGGACTGATCATTACTTTTCCTTTCTGCGCAACCTGTCTTGTATTTATTATTTCTATTTCCGGCAATTCGATTCCGCCGAATCTTTCTCCCATGTAAACCAGTCCGTACTTTTGCTGCTTAGCGTTGAAATAAGTTTCCAATGCCGGCGTAGCACTACCCAATATTACTTTTGAATTGAACAAAGATGCATAATAAACCGCCGCATCACGGGCATTGTACCGGGGGGCAGGCTCCTGTTGTTTATAAGATGCGTCGTGTTCTTCATCAACAATAATCAACCCGAGTTCCCTGAAAGGAAGAAAAAGCGCACTCCTTGCTCCCAATACAATTTTCAATTCTCCTGTTCTCACTTTATTCCATATTTCTACCCGCTCCTGGTCGTTGAATTTTGAATGATAGATACCAATGTTACCTCCGAAGTGTTTCTGCAGCCTCCTGATGATCTGCGATGTAAGAGCGATCTCCGGCAAAAGGTAAAGAACCTGTTCGCCGTTATTGAAATGTTCTTCTATCAGTTTAATATAAAGCTGTGTTTTACCACTGCCGGTAACGCCGTGCAGCAGGCAAACGGGTTTTTGCTCGAGTGAACGTTGCAGATCTGCAAGCGCTTTGTGTTGCGTCGGATTCAGTTCAAAATCGATGTTGATATTTTTGGGAAGCGAACGGATGCGGTCAATATTTCTCTTTTCAACGATGACGATTCCTTTATCTGCCAGCGCTTTTAATTGTGCTGTGGTGGCTCTGGATTTTTTAAGCAATGCCGACTGTGTTACATCTCCTTCTGTTTTTGAGATATGCAGGAAAGCAAGCAGCAGTTCCATTTGTTTGGGCGCGCCACGCCAGTCGTTGAGCAAAGTACTTAAAGCATCTTCACTATCGAACTGAGGATGCAGGATCACATAATTTTCCTTTTTAGGCTTATACCTGTCGTTCAGTTTTTCCCAGGTGAAGCAGATATTTTTATCGATCAGTCTTTTTATTACCGGGTATACATGCGTAACATCAAGTATCTGCTGTACT
>JAFDXA010000376.1 GCA_018268185.1 Bacteroidota bacterium | reverse complement strand
TAGAATCTTCATGTGATGAAACCTCGGCAGCTGTTTGTGCTGATGGGCGTATACTTTCCAATGTGATCGCTTCGCAAAAAGTACACGAGCAATATGGTGGCGTTGTACCTGAACTGGCCAGCAGGGCTCACATGCAGCATATAGTTCCTGTTGTAGACCAGGCAATGAAACGTGCCGGCTGCCGTATGGATGAACTTGATGCCATCGCTTTTACGCAGGCTCCTGGTTTGATAGGAGCTTTGCTGGTAGGCGGACAGTTTGCCAAATCGCTTTCCCTGGCGCTTGGCATACCATTGATTGCAGTACATCACATGCAGGCCCATGTATTGGCAAACCTGATCGATGAGCCCAGGCCCTCATTTCCCTTCTTATGCTTAACCGTAAGTGGTGGACATACACAGATCGTTCGATGCAATTCTCCGCTTGATATGCAGGTGATCGGGCAAACAATTGATGATGCTGCCGGGGAGGCTTTTGATAAATCAGCCAAATTGCTCGGACTTCCTTATCCCGGCGGACCGCTGATCGATAAATATGCGAAAGAAGGCAACGCAGATGCTTTTAAATTCCCTGAACCCAGGATTGATGGACTGGATTTTAGTTTTTCCGGGCTTAAAACTTCAATACTTTATTTCCTGAAGAATGCCGGCAAATCAAATTTATACAAGGAATCTCTCATAGCTACAGAGGAAGAGCAAAAGACTTTCGTGGAAAATAATCTTGCAGATATATGTGCTTCTATTCAGCACCGCATTATCAGTATCCTGCTTAACAAGCTCAAAAAAGCTGCAGTTGAAACCGGTATCAAAGAGGTATGCATGGCTGGAGGTGTAAGCGCCAACAGCGGGTTGCGGAACACCTTGCAGCAATTGGGCAAACAGCAGGGCTGGAATGTTTATATTCCTGCTTTTGAATATTGTACAGACAATGCCGCTATGATCGCTATCACGGGTTACTACAAATTCATGGAGAAAGATTTCGCTGGGTTGGGTATTGCGCCTACGGCAAGGGCAGAATGGTAGGTGAATGTTCCGGGTTTTTACGTTTAAAGTGATCAAAGCATACGATCTGTGTTTTTGGATTTTGGAAAATACAGGGTTTGTCCGGATTGCATCATTGCAGCCATTCAGTCTTTCAAAATTTCAGTCTAACCATAAATTTTACTTCGTGAATTCATTTTTCCGGTTTAAGCAATTCAGCATTCACCAGGACAAATGCGCCATGAAAGTATGTACAGATGCCTGTGTGTTCGGAGCATGGGTTGCTGAAAACATCCAGGATACGCAAGTTGATCGGATACTGGATATTGGCGCCGGAACAGGATTGCTCACCCTGATGCTTGCTCAAAAAACTATTGCTGCCATTGATGCTATTGAAATTGATCAGGCGGCTTCTGAACAGGCTGCGGGTAACATAGCTGCCAGCAATTGGGCAGACAGGATCAATCTTATGAATATTTCCCTGCAGGAATTCAAACCTGCACATCTTTATGATTGTATCATCTGCAATCCGCCTTTCTATGAAAATGATCTTCGCTCTGATGACGAATCGATCAATGCAGCCCGCCATGATACAACTTTGAAACTGGAAGAACTGATGCGCTTCATAAGCTCATATCTTTCAAATGAAGGAAAGGCATATGTTTTAATACCATGGCATCGTACCGGCTATGCAACGGAAACGGCGGTTAAACAAGGTCTTTTTGTTCAGAAAAAAATGTTGATGAAACAATCTGTGAAGCACGGATACTTTCGTACTGTATTGGTATTGTCGAAAAATACAAAAGCCACACACGAGACGGAAGAAATAAGCATCCGGGATTTTGAACAGCAGTATACTGATCGTTTTGTAAAATTGCTCAAAGACTATTACCTCAGGCTTTAAACACCGGCATATTCTTTCATATAATCGTAATGAGAAGTAAGCTTGCCTTCCTTAACAATTGTAGCTTTCTCTATGATATCACTGCCGCCTTCGATCAGGTCTTTCAAAACAAACTTGATCATCTGCTCTCCAAAATAACGGCTGGCATCTCTTGGCAGTTCATTGGGAAGATTACCTACAGCCATGATGTCGATGGAGCCGGGGAGATATGGGGCTGTTCTTTCAAGTGTAAGCTTGTTAACACCATAAATAGGATCCTCAATCGTTGAATCTCCGATGTTGCAGGGAACAGAACCGTTCATGTCATCCGTAATATCTGCGATCGTTTGTATGCGGAAGTCAGGCCTTTTTACATCTTCCATTTCAAAAAGGCGTGGTATATTCTTTTCCCAGTAGATACCATTCATTAAAATATCGGTATGTGGAATATACTTTGGAAAAACACAATTGTAGTTTTCCGGGCGTGCGTGGAAATCATTCCTGGCATATCCACCATCTTTTTTGTTTGAGTAGAGATCGCCTCCTTTCAGGTGAACGTATACGGGGTAAGCAAATTCTTTTTCCAGGTATTCTTCAGGCTCTACTTCATGTATTCCCAGCAGGTTCATGATCTCGAGGATACCGTGAGCAACACGTCCGCTACCTGTAACCGCGATTTTGACAGGAGGGAGATTCAATCCGAAATAAGTATGAATAAGGTGCTGCAGGTTTTTGGAAGAATTCACTTTCTCTAATTGATACAAACCAGTTCTGCGACCATAAGCCATCATCCCGTTATGGGCTCCAACTATACCTGCAAAAAATCCAAAACCAATGATGCGTTTTCCATCCTGGTGCTCGAGGCATTCATAGTCGATAAGGGTTATTTTTTTGTCAATGATGGCCCTGAGTAATTTCTGGTTGTAAGGCTGAAGTTTTTTGGTGTGGGAAAAGAAGAGGTATTTTTTTCCGGGTATCAACATTTCAACAGGCACTTCTTTTATTCCAAGGAGAATATCGCAATCATCTACATTGTCTTTCACTTCAACACCGGCCAATTGATATTCCTTGTCTGAAAAGCACCTTGTTTCGCAATGCTGAACAGTAACCTGAAGGTCTGTGCGGTTTTTATGGATCCATTTGCATTGGGCAGGAGTTAGTGCCACACGGTTGTCGGCAGGTATCTTGCCTTCACGTATCAGTCCAATCTTAAGCATCGCAATCTTATTTTGTGGCGCAAGTTAAGAAGAATAGCGATATGGTTACGGGTGAATGTGTAATCAACAGTAACTGTGCAAGGCAGCAGTAAAGAGCAACATCAGATTACTCCTATATCTTTGTGTTATGAATTACTTTGAATTATTCGGATTGCCGGTAGCTCCATCAATCGACAAATCAGAATTGTCTAAAAAATATTTCGGCTTGCAGAAAGCCAACCATCCAGATTTCTTTACACAGTCAACAGAAGAAGAAAAGGAGAAAGCCCTTGAACTCTCTGCAGCCATCAACAAAGCGTTTACGATCTTCCAGTTTGAAGAAAAAACGCTGGAGTATTTTTTGCAATTGAAAGGATTGGTAAAGCAGGATGAAAAATATGAATTGCCGGCAGTTTTCCTGGCAGAGATGATGGAAATTAATGAAGCGCTTATGGATGAACCGAAGGATTATGTAAGATCAAAAGTGGAGAATTACGAAAGCTCTCTGAAACAGGAAATAAAGCCTATAATTAAAAACTACAATCCCGGGGTTTCTGCTGATGCCGATTTGATGAAGTTGAAAGAATACTACTACAAGGAAAAATATTTAAAACGTATTTTGGACAGGTTAGGTGATTGATGTAATATTGCACCCCGATTCAATATTTTACTGATATTGAATTATTCGAGCCCAGGTGGCGGAATTGGTAGACGCAGCAGACTCAAAATCTGCCGTTCGCAAGATCGTGCTGGTTCGATTCCAGTCCTGGGCACAGTTTAAAAAAGACTCAACTGATGGTTGGGTCTTTTTTTGCCACTTCGAATTCATGCCGGTATTATTAAGTTTCCTGTATCAAGACTTTTTCATCTATCCCAAATTCGTTTATCTAATTGAACAGGTACGATTAAACTGTTTCATATCTTCAGTTATCAATTACAATTTAGCAACGTAGAAAATCTTTAATTACCATATGAGTTATCAACCTTCAGCCAAACGATATGAAAATATGCCCTACAACAGGTGTGGCAGAAGTGGCTTGTTATTACCGGCAATTTCGCTGGGGCTATGGCAGAATTTTGGTTCTTGTGATGATTTTGAAAAGAGCAGGAAAATCATACACCGGGCTTTCGATCTTGGCATTACCCATTTCGATCTGGCAAATAACTATGGTCCGGAGAATGGAACCGCAGAAGAAAACTTTGGCAGGATACTCAAAAAAGATTTCAAGGGGAACCTTCGTGATGAACTCATCATTTCTACAAAAGCTGGTTTTACAATGTGGGAGGGGCCTTATGGCGACTGGGGATCCCGCAAATACATGCTGGCAAGCCTGGATCAAAGCCTTAAGAGAATGAATCTTGATTATGTAGATATATTTTATTCACACCGTCCTGATCCCAATACTCCCATAGAAGAAACCATGATGGCGCTCGACTCAGCAGTGAGAAGCGGAAAGGCTTTATATGTGGGTATATCCAATTATAATGCGGAACAAACGCGGGTTGCAATAAATACATTGCGTCAATTGGGAACACCTTGCCTCATTCACCAGGCTAAATACTCCATGTTCCAACGTTGGGTTGAAGGTGGATTGCTCAATGTATTGGAAGAATACGGTACCGGATGCATCGCATTTTCACCCCTGGCGCAAGGACTGCTTACCAATAAATACCTGGAAGGAATACCGAAGGGGTCACGGGCCGCAAAGAACAATGCATCACTCAAATCGACAGATATCAGTGAGCAAAAGATCGCCCAGGTAAAATCACTTAACCAACTGGCAATGAACAGAAATCAAACACTGGCTCAAATGGCCATTGCGTGGTTAATGCGTGACTGGCGTATAACATCTGTATTGGTAGGAGCCAGTTCTGTAAAGCAGCTGAACGATAATGTGCGTAGCCTCGGCAACACAACATTTACAGACCATGAGTTTGCTACAATAGAAGCGATCCTCAGACAGTAAATCAGGCATGATTACTCTCATCTGATTGCCTGTCAGTATCTTATATTCGTGTTTTGGGGAATTCCTGTGGATAACATCTTTTATTATGAAGATGGCCTGTAACCCGGGCAGGGTAAGCATTTGAGGCAGCTAATGCTTTAGAGACATTCTGTAATCAGATTTTTACCGATAAATTCCTGTGTTTCACCTTTTCAGCGCTATTATAGTAAAGAAAAAAAGCATACCTTACGAACCCATAAGACACCTGCAGTCTTAATAATCCGCACTATCAAAACAAGGCGACATTACCCCCGCCGAAACCTTTTCTTAAAAGCCCATAAAAACTGAGCTAACTGCTTGCATGCGTAGATTTTTACTGTTCATCATTTTGAGCTTTGGGGGAGTGTGATTAAATGCTCAAACATTTAATGGAACAGGCGCAGCTATTCCCGACAACGGGCCACAAACCTGTTTCAACATCACGGTAAGCGGGGTGGGTGTGATCAATGGTACATATGGACTTGCTTCTGTTTGTCTGAATATTACACATCCTTTCATAAGTGATCTTGAAATCTACCTGAAAGCCCCGGATGGCACCATGATTCCCTTATCCATTCAGAATGGAGGACTGGGAACGAATTATACCAATACCTGTTTCACTTCAACAGCTGCCACATCAATTACAACAGGCAATGCTCCTTTTACGGGTAATTACCGGCCGGAAGGAAACCTTGGTTCCATGAACAATGGCCAAAACGCCAATGGCACCTGGAGCCTGTGTATACAGGATATTGCAACAGCTGATGCCGGGTCATTAACCAGCTGGAGTTTACTTTTTAATAATACACCCGCCGCACCACCCGTGCCACCAGCTAACGACAATCCCTGTAATGCACAGCCTTTAACTGTTAACAGCAGTTGTGTATATAGTACTTACAGTAATGAAAATGCAACCAGCACCACAGGAGTGCCGGCACCCGGTTGTGCCAGTTATGCTGGCGGTGATGTATGGTTCAGTGTAACGGTACCCGCTGGCGGAGCATTGATCTTTGATACCCAAACCGGGGTAATGACTGATGGAGGAATGGCTATTTACTCCGGAACATGCGGTGCGCTCACCTTGATTTCCTGCAATGATGATGGCAGTCCGAATGGCAGTATGCCACTGATCAATGCAACCGGTTTAACACCCGGAAGCACCGTATGGATACGTGTATGGTCTTATGCCAATGGAGATAACGGAACATTCGGCATCTGTGTTACCACACCGGCACCGCCTCCAACCAACGATGATCCATGCAATGCTTTCACGCTACCGGTTAACAATACCTGCCAGTACGCCTATTATACAAATGCAGGTGCAACGTCTTCTTCTGTACCCAATCCCGGTTGCGGTAGTTACCAGGGAGCTGATGTATGGTTCAAAGTAACAGTACCACCTGGCGGTACTGTGATTTTTGATTCAAACACCGGAACAATGACCGATGGCGATATGGCTGTTTACAGCGGAACATGTACCGGACTTACATTACTTGGATGTGATGATTTTTCGAGTGCGAATGGTTTTATGGCTTCGCTGACCATATCAGGACAAACACCGGGAGCTACCTTATGGGTCAGGTTCTGGGGTTATGGTTCAAACAATACCGGGACCTTCCAGCTTTGTGCATCAATACCGCCTCCGCCTACTACCCAGGATTGCCCGGCGGCATTGGCCATTTGCCAGAATGTATATCATGAAGGAACTTCTTATAGTGGTACCGGCAGCCTGCCAAAAGAGATTGATCCGGCCAATAGCTGTTTATCTGATGGAGAAAGGGCAGATGTATGGTATACTTTTACCGTTTCGTCATCAGGCAATCTCAATTTTACCATCACACCTGATGATCCGCTTGATGATTATGACTGGGCTGTTTACAATCTTACCAGTGCTACCTGCGCCAACATTTACACCAACCCGGCCCTGCAGGTGAGTTGTAATTTCTCGGCAGACCCCGGCCCTACTGGGCCTACCGGCGGAACAGCACTGAACAGCCAGGGCGCTTTGGGAACACCTTTCAATGCGCAGATACCTGTTGTAGCAGGGCAGACCTACGTGATAAACGTGAGCAATTATTCTCAATCTGTAAGTGGCTATACCATTGACTTCGGAGCTTCTACAGCTTCCATATTTGATAACATACCTCCGCACCTGCAATCGGTTAGTGCATCCACTTTGTGTGGCGGCTCCCAGATCGGGTTGAATTTTTCTGAAAATATTTTATGCAGCACTTTACAAAATGCTGATTTTACACTTACAGGCCCGGGAGGCCCTTATACCATTACTTCCTGGGTATCGCCAACCTGTGCTTCCGGGGCTACTTATGCCAATAATGTAACGTTAACGGTTAGCCCGGCAATGAGTACCAATGGTAGTTATCAACTCTGTCTTACAACAGCTTCCGGTTCCGTTACAGATCTGTGCGGAAATGTAGCGCCCGCCGGTTGCTATAACTTTACTGTAACTACTACCATTCCAACATTTAACCCTGTCGCATCATTTTGTGCCGGCTCTACAGCGCCTGTGTTGCCAACAACATCTTTAAACGGAATTTCAGGAACCTGGAGCCCGGCAATTGTGAGCAATACGGCAACAGGTACATATACGTTTACGCCCAATATCGGTCAGTGTGCAACAACAGCAACCCTTACTGTTACCGTTACTGCAGGAATAGCAGCTCCCGTTGTTGCAAGCCCGGTAAAATATTGCCTCAATGCAGCCGCTGGACCTTTAACCGCAACGGGAACAAACCTGCTCTGGTACACTACGGCATCAGGAGGCACAGGCAGTACTACCGCACCAACGCCCAATACTTCAACATCAGGTACATATACATATTATGTAAGCCAGACAAGCGGCTCCTGTGAAAGCCCCCGCGTTCCCATTACAGTAATCGTGAACAGTGTGCCTGTTATTTATACGCATGGTACGAATCCAACCTGTGCCAATGTTTGTGATGGTACGGCCACGGTTGATATTACAGGAGGTGCCGGACCGTTTACCATTTTATGGAGTAATGCGGCAAACACACAAACCATTACAGGCTTATGCCCGGGAACTTATTCCGTTACGGTGACTGATCAGAATAATTGTACTTCATCAACATCACCGGTTGTAGCACCAGGTTGTTTCCAGATACAGGGTGTAATGGTGGATGCCTGTTCTGCTATAGAATATGACCAGGAAATGGTGTTCTTCCAGGTTGGACAAAATCCACTTAACACATCTGCATTAACGGTAACATGGCCAACGGCAGCCAATACATGGAATGGATTGTGTACAGATCCCGCCTTCATTGCAAGTGTTAATGCAACCATTACCGGCGGAGGTGTTGTATTGCCACTACCCGCAAGCGGAATATTGCCGGCCAATGCCAATGTTGTATTGATCACAAGTACTCCTGCGACAAGTGCCAGCAGCTTTGCAAATCTCACAGATACATTGTATGCCATGTTCCAATGCCCGGGAAATACCAATGGGCATTTCGCCAACAATACGGGAACTGCAGGCCCCAGAACGCTTATTATGAATTTTGGCGCCGGCTGCACTGATACTACAGTGTATAACACCAATCAACTGATAAATATAAACGGAACGATAGGAGGGAATGCCGCATTAAACAATGGCGCTTATGTACTTTATTCTTTTGACGGCACCCCAACATATCTTAATTACGGTTGTACCATTCCAACTACAATTCAATCGTCGCAGGTAACGCTTACAGCTCCTACACCTGTCACGCCAACCTTCAATGCGGTAGCCCCGATCTGTAGTGGATCAACGGCGCCGATCCTTCCGACAGCATCAACGAACGGCATCACAGGAACCTGGAGTCCTGCGGTAGTGAGCAATACGGCAACAGGCACTTATACGTTTACACCGACTGCCGGTCAGTGTGCAACAACGACAACATTAACAATAACAGTTAAACCAACATCAACAAGTACGACCAATACTTATATATGTATCAGTCAGCTTCCATACAGCTGGAACAGTCAGACCTACAATGCGGCCGGAACTTATACGGTAACCTTGACAAACAGTGTGGGTTG
>JAFDXA010000375.1 GCA_018268185.1 Bacteroidota bacterium | reverse complement strand
GCGTTACAAAAAACGGCAGGAATATGATGTGCCAGGAAGGCATGAAGCCAAACCAGACAAACATGCCCAGCATGATGATAAATGATATTCCCAGGTCAACGAGGCTTGTAATAACTGAACTCGCAGGTATGATAAGCCTCGGGAAATATACTTTAGTAATCAGGTTTGAATTGCCAATAAGAGAACCACTGCTCTCACTCAACGCATTGCTGAAAAACTGCCAGGGAAGCATGCCCGCAAAAACCATGAGTGCATAGGGTGCTGTACCCGGGTTTTCCATTTTTGCGATACGGCTGAAGATGATTGTAAAGATGATGGTTGTTAGCAGCGGACGTACAATGCTCCAGGCCGCCCCGATAACCGTTTGCTTATAACGGACTTTGATATCACGCCAGCTCAGGATGTAAAAGAGTTCCCTGTACCGCCAGAGATCTTTCCAGTAATTTCTTTTGGCCCTGCCGGGTTCTATAAAGACTTCCCACTGCTGTGCTCCTTCTGCTGTATGTTGTTTCTGGTTACTCATGAATCCTTAGTGACGGAATTTCCATATTTTTTTCTCATTCCACAACTGCAGGTTATTGAAGAGGGAGTGAACTTTTGTTTTATATGCGTCATAGCTGAAATGGTCATGCAGTAATTTCCTGTCGGGAAGATAATTATCACGCTGCTCCAACACCTGCTCTATGGCATTTTTTATTTCATTTACATCATGTGGGTTTACCAAAAGGCCGAGTTTGCCATTCTGAAGCGCATCTACTGAGCCATCGGCATTACCTGCTATCACCGGGAGGCCGTAATACATAGCTTCAATAAAAACGATCCCGAAGCCTTCTTTTATGCTGGGCATTACGTATGCATGCGACATAACAAAATGCTGTGCTACTTCTTCTTCGGGAATAAAGCCCGCAAGTATCACTCTTCCTTCCAATCCAAATCGCTTTACCAGTTCATCGATATGCCTTTTCTCTTCTGCATCATAACTTCCTGCGATAAGGTATTTTACATCCTTGTCGTTCAGGTCAAGCATGGCTTCCATCACCTTATCATAGCCTTTGTAACGTTCTGTGGCAGCAAGCCTGCTGAGTGTGAAAAGTATCTTATCACCGTCATGAAATCCATATCGCTTTTTTAACTGCTCATTTGGCTGTACGTTTCTAGGTAGTGGCAGAAATGGATCCAGGCAATTGTTTAAGATCGTACATACTGCCGGAGATACCCCATGTACATCAATCATCTTTTTCCTGGTGTACTCGCTTACGCAGATTATTTCATCACAGCATTTCAGCATGCGGCGTTTGAATGCCCCTGCTCTCGGCCATACTTCTATTCCGTGTGCAAACAAAACTATTTTTACAGAAGGATTTATTTTCTTGATGATCCAGCCGGCCAGTAAAAGATTGATGTGGCTGATGATGATGATCTTGCTGCTGATGCCCTGTCTTACGGCCTTGCGCATGAACCGGATCTTATTAACATGGAAGCCGGTAAACACTTCAAGCGGAAAGTAAAGATTGTCGGCAGCGGATTCCTGGCCATCATGCATACTGAATACCTTGAGTCGTTTATTAAATCTTGTGCAGGTTTCATACATGGCTTTTCCGGCAATGCGGCACACTTTCTCTATACCCCCTGTGGATGAAAAAACCTTTAATGTAAGAAACAGTACATCGTTACGCATAATTTCTCCGGGCAATATGGATCAAAGACATCAGGTGTGACCAGTGGAGTTCACCATTCATAAATTTGTCGTAGTTCTGTTGGGTCTGCCTGTTACTGTTATTCATGAGGTCTTTTACAAATTCACTTCTTGAAAGCCATTTTGCAAATGGAAAACTGAATCCCATCTTCGGCCTGTTCCAGATCATTTCGGGCAATACATTCCTGTAGGCATCTATAAGCAATGGCTTTTGCCTTTTATCATGATACTTGATCGAATGATGGATGGACAAAGCAAGCTTAATAAAGTCATCATCCAGGAACGGAACCCTGATTTCAACACTATTTGCCATTCCCATTACATCCGCATCACGCAGCAACTGGTTCTGCATATACATGTTGAACTCCATCCAGCTTGCTTTTTCTTTGGATGGCATGTTGGGCAGATCCTGGAACACGGGCACATCATTTAAAATATCCCAGATATCTTCTTCTGAAGCGCCGAGTTGTTTTGCAATTTCATAAGGAGTAAAATGTCCTCTCAAAAAAAGATATATTCCTTTGATGCCATCCATATTAAGATATGAAAGGCGGTTAAGCTGTTTGAAATGACTTTTCCTTCCGATATTCATTGTAAAGGAAGGCATGCTATGCAGGAATGCAGATATCCCGATCCTGTTAAAAGAAGGATACCCCCCAAACAACTCATCTCCACCAATGCCAGACAGAACTGCTTTAAGCCCTTCCTGCCGGGCATACTTGCTTATGAACCAGGTATTGATACCATCGCAGCAAGGCATGTCCATGGCATCAAGTATCTGTGGAAAGCTCTCATGAAATTCTTCTTCCCTGAGCAGGTGCTGCCTGTTGCTGCAGCCGATCTGGCTGATGAGCACATCCTGGTATTTTTTTTCTGAATAATCAGCTTCCTCGAAATAGATAGAAAGACTATTCAGCTTTTCAGGGTGATCATTGGCTGCCAGTATCGACAATATTCCCGAATCCACTCCGCCACTAAGGAATACACCAATCGGTGCATCGGCGAGCAGGTGACGTTTCACCGCAGTTTTTAATGAATCCTGTATTGTTTCAATTGCCCTGTTCTCTGAACTTATTTTTGGATGATAACTGTAATATTTGAAGTTCTGGAGTATGAATTGCTTTTTACCCGTATTGTATTTAAGAAAGCAACCTTTTGGCAGAGGATAAACAATATCCAATGTTGTTACCGGTTCGGGTACGTGGCCGTATGCCATCAAATACACCGGCCAGTTATCATTGCTAGCCCCGATACCGGGCAGGCTGTTAAGCGCTCTTGTTTCTGATGCGAACGCAATGCCGTTATCTTCTCTTGTATAATACAAAGGTTTGATGCCAACAGCATCCCTTGCGAGCACTAATTCTTTCTCCGCATTATCCCAGATGGCAAATGCAAACATACCCTGCAGTTTTGCAAAACTCTGGGTACCCCAACGGCTGTATGCAGCCAAGATAACTTCAGTATCTGTATTGTTGTGAAATTCGTAACCAAACTCCTTTAGTGTATTACGCAGTTCCCGGAAATTATACAACTCACCATTATATGTTATCCAGTAACGCTCTTCATACTGCATCGGCTGGTG
>JAFDXA010000374.1 GCA_018268185.1 Bacteroidota bacterium | reverse complement strand
GAGCAGCTATGGCCACAACGATGGGGCGTGGTATTGGGGTTTGCTATCAGTTGTACCATATGTTCAATGGGAAAAGACTGGTTAAACTCACTGTAAAATACTTAACACCTGACTGGGCCATCATCCGTTCGTTGATCGATATTGCCTGGCCGGCAACCTTGCAGTTTCTCATCGGCTCGGGAAGCTGGATTGTACTGGCAAGCCTGGTGGTTCAAACCGGGCACAGCGATGCGTCGGCAGGATACCAGATCGCCATTCGTATTGTACTTTTCTTCATACTTCCTGCATGGGGGATGAGTAATGCAGCCGCCACACTGGTAGGGCAGAATCTTGGTGCAGGCAGGCCCGACCGGGCTGAACTTTCGGTAAAGCAAACAGCCAAGTACAATGCGGTTTTTATGGGATTGGTTTCATTGATATTCTTATGCTTCGCCGAATTCATCATATCATTCTTTACCAAAGATGAAGTGGTTAAAACCTATGCTGTAAATGCATTGCGGATAGTAAGTGCAGGATATGTGTTTTATGGCATCGGTATGGTAATGGCAAATGCTTTCAACGGTGCAGGTGATACCAAAACGCCTACCGCCATCAATCTTTTCGGTTTCTGGTTTTTCCAGGTTCCGCTGGCCTACCTGCTTGCGAGAAATTTGGGATTCGGGCCTACCGGAGTTTTTGTTGCCATTCCTGTTTCCGAAACAGCCATTGCCATTGCTGCATATATTTTCTTCAGAAAGGGCAAATGGAAACTGAAACAGATATAGGATGATATATCAGACAGTTGTTCGAAAATTAACAAAATAAAGTAAAGATGATTTAAACCTGTTGTTATAGCTAAGGTCAAACAGGCCTTAATGATAACAACCATGAAAAAATATCTTTTAAAATTTTCGATGCTGTTCAGCCTGTTGTTTGCTGTAATGTTTGCAGCCGAAGCCCAGTTCGTGATCAAGGTAAGGCCGGCAGCCCCGGTTATAAGAGTGAGGCCTGTTGCACCGGGCCCGAGGCATGTGTGGGTAGCCGGTGATTATGTTTGGCGGGGAGGGCGATATACATATGTTGATGGGTATTGGGCCGTTCCTCCAGCACACCGCAGTCATTGGGTAGAAGGAAGATGGAAGCATCGCAGGGGAGGTTGGGTTTGGATTCCCGGCCATTGGAAATAGTTTAACATTCTTTATCATCACATATCAAAGCCCGTAACGTTTATTGTTACGGGCTTTATTTTATTTGACAGGTTATGGCATAATCTTGGCAGGAAAGATTAGCTTTAGTTTTAATGATGAACATGATCGGCATCTTCGCAGGAAAAGCGGGTGCTGCACAAACAATCCTTTAGTATGAAACAAACTTTGATAGCATTTTTTGCAGTATTGTCATTATCAGCTTCGGCCCAACACAAAAAAAGACTTGACATGGATCATGAGAATTTTTTCAGGTTTGGTGTGAAGGGAGGTGTTAATGTGAACAAAATAAGTGGGCAATCTTATAAATCCGGGTTCAATTATAATTTCCAGGCTGGTGCCTTTTTACAATTCAACTTCAGCAACAGGTTGGGCATACAGCCAGAAGTGAGTTTTGTACAGTCAAGCTCAGCTTTCAGCAATGATGCCGGGGATATTTATGATGACCTGTTTTTGGGCGGCGGACAGCGCAATGCAAAACTTAACTACTTGGAAGTGCCCGTATTGCTGAATGTGAACCTGGGCCCGAGTAAACGGGTAAAGGTACAGGCAGGCCCGGCTTATGGCGGCTTGCTCAAGCAGAAAGTTGATAGTCTGAAAACAGGCGGTAACCTCTATAAAAATTCAGAATGGAGCGCTATAGGCGGCTTGTGGATCCAGTTGCCGCTTGTGAATATCGGGGCCAGGTATAAATATGGCATTACCAATATTAATGCGGTTGACGACAGGCAACGTTGGCATAACCAGGCGATCCAGGTTTTTATTGGTTTGACTTTTTAGAGTTTACATCTTTTTGGAATAAGATGTAAACTCGGTAGTAGAACCACTAAATAAAATTCAGTATTACTGAAATCATTTTAGTGATACTTTATTGCCACAACAAAACACTGCACTTAATTTTACATAAATCTTGTTCATGATTCATATACAACCCGAAAACCTTGTAATCATTGATATTGAAACAGCCCCGGAACACGCTTCATTCGCAGAATTGAATAAAGACTGGCAGGAATTATGGCAGGATAAAATAGTAAAGCAATTGCCCGAAGGTGTTGCCGCGGAAGAATTTTATCCTATGCGGGCAGGCGTGATGGCAGAGTTTGCAAAAGTTATCTGTATAAGCATTGCTTATTTCAATAAAGAATCAAACATGACCATGCGGGTAAAGTCTTTCTATGGTCATGATGAAAAGAAAATACTGAACGAATTTACTGCAACCATCAGCAAAGTTGCCGGCATGAACAGCAAATGGTGTTTTGCCGGACATAATATTAAAGAGTTCGATATACCATTCATCTGCAGAAGACTTCTTATCAACCAACTGAAAATTCCTGCCTACCTCGATTTTCAGAATATGAAACCCTGGGAAACAAATATTGTTGATACCTTTCAATACTGGCGTTTTGGTGATTACAAAAATTACACTTCATTGAAACTTCTCGCAGCAGCCATGAATGTTCCTTCTCCCAAAGATGATATCGATGGAAGCATGGTAGGAGAACTTTACTGGAGTGGAACTGATGCAGAAAGAGAATTGGCATTAAAGCGCATCGCAGCCTATTGCCAGAAAGATGTAATAGCAACAGGCAATATCATCATGCGGTTTAAAAACATGCCTTTGATAGAACCTGAAAATATAACCATCGTAGAATAAATAAAAGCCCCGGTAAATATCCGGGGCTTTTATTTATTGTTTATTGCAATATCACTTTTGATACAGATACGTTGCCTCCTTCAATCACTTTCACAAAATACATTCCCCTTGGGAGTATGAATACATTTATTATACTGTGTTGATCGGATGAAGTTAATTGGCGGATTATTTTACCAGAAATATCCAGTAATTGTATGTTGAATTGTTTGCCTGCACCATTTGTATAGATATTTATCATATCGCTGGCAGGATTTGGTGCAATCGTTGTTGCTGTTACATTACTGAATAAAACACTTTTCGTAATTGAATATTCAAACCTGTTATCCTGTTCTACCATCCTGATGCGGTAATAATTGATGCCTTTAACCGGGTTCAGATCATAATCTACATAGGTTTTAGCCGCGCTGCTGTTTCCGGCAGCAGGTATATTGCTGATAGCAACCCAGGTTCTTCCATCAATAGAGCGTTCAATTAGGAATTCTTTGCTATTCATTTCCTGTTCAGTTGACCAGGATAGTTTAACAGATGATGTTAATTTCTGAACAGTAAAGGATGATAGTTTTACAGGAATAATAATTGCACAACCTGTGCCACTTGTTAGTGGAGCAACAGCCGCAGAAACAGAAATGGGAGTTGTACCGGAAGATGGATTAATGGTTCCTGCAACATTGGTTCTATTGCAATCTATTGTGTTAAACTGACCTGGTATCAGCGGTAATGATTGCAGCATAATAACACCCAGGGAGTTATTATTAGGGATAATGGTATTCCAGCTTCCATTCGTTTGATCGTAGCCAGTAATAAAATTATCTCCCCATGTTGCCGTGCCTCCACTATTGATTGGGGATGGTCCTTCAATTATAGTTCCACTGAGAGGGCGGCTTGTAACGCCGGGCTCACTATTATACAGGAATAAAAGTCTTCCCGGTGTTGCATTGGATTGGCCTTTTATGTAGCTTCCATCATCGGCCCCATTGGCATTCCCAAACTGAAGTACCTTGATGGCCTGTGGCAATACATATCTTCCGGCGATTTCCGTAGATCCGTCTACTGCCACTGCAATGGCCGGAAACACAGAATCACCGGCATTGAACCTGCTGTCGTTGTTAAACACAAATCCGAAAGTTCCCATAAAAAATCCGCTCTCATTTGTTTTGAATTTTCCATATCCTCCTGTGGTGGTAATAGAAGGGGCATTACTGTAAGTGAATGTTGCAGGATTGCTGGTATAATCTATCAATACGGGATCACCTGCGCCTGTATTGTAGGTTCTTATTTCTGAAAGAATAGAAGCCTGTGTATAATACCGGTATGTTGTATTTGGTAACAGGTTGCTTAGTTCGGCCCGGAACATGGTTGGCAATTTTGTACTGGCTCCTGAGGCCATATACATAGGTAAGAAATATGAAGAAAAATTTCTTTGAAGAAGTACAGCGGGCGAACCGGTCGTTGAT
>JAFDXA010000373.1 GCA_018268185.1 Bacteroidota bacterium | reverse complement strand
CAAGATTTGACCGTCCCCGCGCGGGTATTGACGACAGTCGCTTCGACGTTTCCGGTGGCGATGATTACCGCTTCCACTTCAAGCGGTTTAGGGCGTGTTGAGTACCAGCCGGCAAATGCGATGATGACGGCAATTGTGGCAAGGACGATGAATCTTACCGGTTTGTTAAGCAGCGGCATGATTGAGCAAGCGGGATCGCGCGATTCGAGATGACATTGTGTTGTGTTTCATTGCAAATATGCGTATTTTACACGTTCATTAAAGCTTAACGCCGTTTGCTGGCAATTCATGAAAAATCCTGAACAGGCACGACCCGTATGATTGATATTTGGCGTAAAAAATTCATCCTGTCCGATTCCGACCGGCCCACGCATATGGAGGACATCCGCCCCACTGCTACGGACCATGAGACACTCGATCCGAAAACATTCACAGCGATAGAAACTGAGGCATTGTTTCATGCCATCGATCACACCAAGACCGAGACTGGCCGGTTGACACTGTACCGCTCACTCGCCCGTCCGGTGCAAGATGCGCAGGTGGCGCAACAAAAGCAAATTGCGTTGCACGAGATCGAATCGAATACGGAACTCCGCGGCGCGCTGTCCGATTTTGTTGCGAAAGCTATTCCCGGCGAGAGATCGCTAAAGCATCTGTTGTACGGAGAGTTTTCCGGCGGTTTTGCGACCGATGAACCGGGCAGCCGCACCGATAAACTGGAGTTCGGCGGCTACGGCTACCGGCAATATCAGGATGGCACTCAGTTTGCCGTGAGTCTGGCCGAGCAAGCCGGGAATTTGCCGCGCCCGCAATCCGCTTACTTGCGCACGCTGCTCGATGCCTTCCGGGATTTTGGTCAATCGCGCATTTATGCGTTGATGAAGGGGCCGGTTTATTCCATGGGCGGCAAGTTCAAAACAAAAAAAGAGAAATCGCGTTTCGACCTGTATTCGCGTTTCCAGCCTTCGCTGTTCAAAATTTTGCCGATACTGATTTTTCTGGCCGCCGGTTACGGTATTTTATTTTTCTTTGAAATTCTGATGCCGCAGTTCGGCGCATCGTACATCAGCTACGGTATCCTGGCGCTGACCGCGCCGGTTCTGCCGATTGTTCTGCTGGCAATGGGCGTTTCCGATCGCGATTCGATCATTTATCCCTTGCGCAAGCAATTCCGCGAAAGCCCGGAATTGGCCAAAGCGATCGAAGCATTGGGATTTCTTGATGAGTTGCTCTCTTTTTATCGCTATGGGCAATCTCTTCCCGGTGACAAAGTTTTACCGGAAATTCTCGATGAAAAACAGCACCGGCTAACCGTCAGCCAGGCCAAAAATCCGCTACTGATCCAAACAATCCCGGATTATGTGCCCAACGATATTCACCTTGATCTCGCCGGCCGGGTACTGATCATCACCGGTCCGAACAGCGGCGGTAAAACCGCGTATTGCAAAACGATCGCGCAAATCCAGCTGCTCGGGCAAATCGGCTGTTATATCCCCGCCACGCAAGGACAATTGGTTCCGGCAGAACATATTTACTACCAAGTACCCGACCCCGGCCAGCTCAGCGCTGCAATGGGGCGCTTCGGTCATGAATTGCAGCGTACGCGCGAAATATTTTTTAACTCGACACCGCGCAGTTTGGCCGTACTGGATGAATTATCCGAAGGCACCACATTCGAGGAAAAAATGACAATCTCCGAATACATACTGAAGGGGTTTCATAAACTCGGCGCGAGTACGCTGCTGGTTACGCACAATCACGAACTGTGCGAACTTCTGCAAAAAGACGGCATCGGCCGTTATCTGCAAGTCGAGTTCTTACCGCAAGGTCCGACTCACCGGCTAATTGCCGGTATCTCCAAAGTCAGCCACGCCGACCGCGTTGCCAGCGCCATCGGATTTAGCCGGAATGATGTGGAAAAACATTTGGAACGGCACAATGAAACAGAGAACGCGAAGGGTGCGAATTAGTACACGCCTATTTGCTGCGAAACGCTTTATTGATAAAGCGCGGACTTGATGCGATCAAGAAGATTCCAGTTGTTGAAAATGCTGCTTGGCGTATGCAAACAAGCTGAATCGATTTTTAATTCCCAATTTACTGAATATGGAAGTCAAATGATTGCGCAAAGTGTGCTCGCTCATGCACAATTTTGCAGCTATCTGTTTATTCTGCTCCCCGCCCGTTCCATCCGAAAATGCCCTAAGAATCATGCACTCTTTACGGGTAAGCATTGCAATTTTATCCGTATCCGTGTCGGAAGAAACTTTTCTGCGTATACGTGAATTTTGTAAGAGAATACGCCCGGTTGTGATGCGATCGAGCCATAATTCACCATCGTAAATTTTCTCAATAGCTCTGAGTACCGTTTGCATAGATTCTTTTTTGTGCACTACGCCGCGCGCACCGCTTAGAACCGCTCTATCAATCACTTCTTTGTCGTGTGTTTCAGTAAAAACTACCACGCGCGTATTTCCATTGCTGGCGAAATCAGGAATGTGGTTTACACAATCAGTTTCATCCAGATAGATATTCAATATCAAAATATCCGGATTCTTTTCTGAAACAAGCCTTTTAGCATCAGACAAATTAGTCGCTACGCCAACGATTTCCATTCGAGGTTTCACACTTTCAATAAGTTTCTCTAATCCCCAAAGCACAATTTGTTGATCGTCAACCAATAAAACTCGAATAGGCTGTACAGAAATCTGCCTGATTTGATTATCAGATTTTTCAATACCGTGATATTGGCAAAAGCAAGACTCGAAGTCGGTGTGCTGCTTATTGGTAGTATCTTTATTGATACTACATCCCATTGCAGTAGCGATTGTCATTGTGCGTTGCACAATCAACTCACTGGTATAGGTTGTAAAATAAATGCAAAGATTGGAATTTTCAGTTTGCAAATTCATTTGCCGCGCTAAATAGATACCATCGCAATTGTTCAACTCCATGTCTGTCAGAATTAAATCAGGCTTGTCTTTTTTTACTCTGGTGATAGCTTCCTGACTTGAAGTACAAATGCCGATAATCGCATATTGCCAGTCATCGAGTATATTTTTCAATGTTTCGCCAGAGACATATTTATCGACAACAATCAGCACTCGGGTATCATCAATTCTTCTGTGCGAAACTCTCGCAAGCATATGTTCTGTTTTGTTGGTCATTTGGTTTTACCTTTAAACAGCACCACTTTTTGATTCATTCTGAAATACTCCATTAACCGAATTGTTATGCGAATAACTTAGAGAGATGCTGAAAATAAACATGATTTTTATTCATCTCAACTTCTGTCAATTAACTAGCAACACGCTTTGGATATTGATTGCATATCATGCATATTTGTCATGAATGACTATTTAACCGGCAATTTAAACTTTACTTACAGCAGATACACCAGCCAGTTTTTATTTCGGTCCTAGTATCAAAAACTTTAAATATTTTTTGATTCGAATAACGGGAGAAATCATAAATTCATCAGCAATTAAAATATATTGATTTTATTAAATGACAATAAAAAAACTCAAGCGAGTTGAAATAGCGAGAATATATAGCAGCCATAACTATTCTCTGAAAATTTGATTGAATTAGGATCCTTCGCATAACTTATAAGCTACGGCATAAACTGAAACGAACGATGAGAGAAAACAACGCCAAGTTTGTCACATCTGGCAAATATCCGGTGAAATCCCATCAACGAATCATTTCTCAATTTCATTATGCTTCATAGCAATCGCACACAAGAAAATCAGATAGTGCTGTTTTATTATCATTTCAATAATATAGCGATCATTCCTTGTTCCGTTAAATTCGATTTAAGCTGTTAAAATAGTTCCGATACTAGCAAGAATCGTTTGATACTAATGTGACAAAACTCACATAGAAATGAATCGGATATTTTTTATCCTGCAATCAGGTTCTGGCGGATAAAATAGCGTTAGTTTTTCTTACCCGTTAATATCGATCTCAGCGCAAGTTGCTGACAGGTGCGCAAAAATAAGCCTATCGCCAATTTCCGCAACATACTATTTATGAAACTACTCAGCTGGAATATTCAATGGGGTCGCGGAATGGATGGATACGTCGATCTTGGGAGAATCGTCCGGACAATACGGCAGCTCGGTGATTTTGATGTGATTTGTTTGCAGGAAGTCGCGGTCAATTTCCCCGGTTTACCGGGTAGTCACGGGGAAAACCAGATTACCGAACTGGCAAAGCTGCTGCCCGATCACATCGCACTGTATGGCGTTGCAACCGATGTACCGGATGGACATGGTGGACGCAATCAATTTGGCAATGCTATTTTTACCCGTTTTCCGGTCGGCCAGGTGTGGCGGCATTTATTGCCATGGCAAGCCGAACCGGCAACGCCCAGCATGCAGCGGATACTGGTGGAAGCTGCCGTATCAGCCGATATCGGCCCGCTGCGCATCTTAACCACACACCTCGAATACTATTCCCGGAATCAGCGGGAAACTCAAATCGAAGCGATCCGTAGTTTACACCGGGAAGCTTGCGCCATGTCTCAGCGCCAATTTCTTCATGAAGAACGAGGCGGAACGTTTGAAGTTTTTCCCAGACCCGCACAAGCGATTTTGTGCGGCGATCTCAACTTTCCAGCCACGGCACCGGAACGAATGAAAGTGCTTGCACCCTTCACTGATGGCACACCAAACTTTCACGATGCGTGGCAGGTATTACACCCAGGAATTCCGCATGCGCCAACCGTTGGGATTCATCCGGTGGATTTTGTCGCGGGTCCGGAGTGCTTTGACTTTGTTTTTGTGACCGATGGGTTGGTAAAGCGGCTCAGCGCATATGGCATCGATAGCGGAACAGAAGCTTCCGATCATCAACCGGTATGGGTTGAGTTCAAATGAAGAAACCGGAAGCTAAGAACCGAGCGTTAGAAAATACGAGTGCCAAAGCTTTCAAAGTAATACTGACCGATTTCATCGCGGGAAAATTGATGATTCTGTCCACCGCGCTGAGCGATTTTCAGTGAACCCATCAATGAACCGAGTTGCCCCGTCGTTTGCCAATCGAAATTATTGACGATGCCATACAGCAAACCTGCCCGATACGCATCGCCACAACCGGTTGGATCAACAATTGCTTTCGGTTTAACGCAAGGAATCTCGTATCTTTTTCCACCGACATAGATAATAGAGCCTTGCGCGCCCAAAGTGATGAT